>CAYNGS010000461.1:0-1024 GCA_964396625.1 uncultured Flavipsychrobacter sp. | reverse complement strand
GCACCCATCCTAAGCTATCTCCCGGCTGATCCTTGGTTACGGTGACACCGGCCGCATTTGTTTCTGTTTTCTTAGCGAACGGAATGCTGTTGTCGTAAATAAATGTGCCGCCGAGCGTAATGTTGAAATACTTCGATATTTTCCACGAAAATAGGTTGTCGAACAAAATGGTGATGTTACCCGGATTATCTTTTTTGATGACATTGCCCACCGAATCTTTCGTATCCTTCGCCAGATAATTTGAATAGAGGTCGAGGCGCGTTTTGAAGATCATATTTTTATTGATGTTGATGGTGTAGCGGCCTGAGAAATAAGCGCCAAATTGAAACACCGAGGTCTTGTTGTACGGAATTCCGAATGCGCCCTGCGGAGACATGTCGGTGTAATATTTGTCGGCTGTTACAATGCGTGCCGCTGCCGGTGACAGGAACAAGGAGATATCGCTGCCCTTCCGGTACTCAAGGCCTATGGCTGTAGTAAAATACGCCGGCGACATAAATTTAGATGTCGAAAACGAATCGAAATTCGGCACCGTATAATCGTATCCTTTAGTGAACTGTGATTTGAAGTTGAAGAGGCCGGTGAGGTAGAAATTTTTACCGGTATCGAGGCGATATCCGTACTTCGATGTAAAGTCTATACGGTCGTCGGTTTTATGAGGCAGAAATCCCTGAGAGTAGGCGTAGCTGAGACCGTAGGTCATGTCCAGGTTATTGCTCCATATCTCCCGGTTATGCAGCCTGTCCAGGTGGCCGCTGAAGATGCCGTTTACCGCGAGGGAACCAAGTTCACCGCCGGCTGCCCAGTTGTGCAGGTATCCTTCGTTTATGCCAATGTTCAGTATGCCACCATGTGTCCACGCGATAGTGTCTCTGTTGGTTGTTTCCAATGATTTTTGCACGTCATCTAGTTTTGCCAGTTGTGCCTGCGATTGCAGAAAACCAATGAGCGATAAAGAAACGGAACATAGCATTTTTTTCATTTCGCAAAGTTTTAGATTTAAGCAATATTTATTTTAGAGTGC
>CAYNGS010000460.1:0-3316 GCA_964396625.1 uncultured Flavipsychrobacter sp. | reverse complement strand
ATTTTTCATAATTCCACAGTTCCCTGAAGCGATCTGCGATCCTGCTGCGAAACGGGATCTTCGACAGATAAGCGTTTGTAACTTTATTTTCCTCCACAACCCAGTTCTTCGTCTCTTCCGACCGGTCATCTTCCAGCCAGCGATAGGGGTCTGTTACCTTTGTACCAAAATAATCATTTGCCTGGTCTGTTTTTCGAGTCACGGGATACTTGCCTGAAAATGCTGCCTGCTGCTGCGCCTGAACGGTCATGTTTATCATTAATAAAGAAATACAAAGTGCGGATGCTTTCATTATACGCGTTTGAATATATGCGGTAAATGGTCCCAAAATACGCGTAATTTTTTACCTGCCGGCACTTATTCATTTAACCTCTTTTGAATGTATTAGTTTGTATATTATCCCCGATTATCTTTTTGCAGTGTTATAACAAAAGTTAAACACTTTATTTAAGGGTATGTGGGTTTATGAAATTATATTTGTAAAAAGTTGATAACAACGTATTTTATCGCCTGAGACGCTTTTTTAAAATATTACGTTACACGCTCGGCACATTGCTGCTGCTGCTGTTTACGATTGTACTGCTGGTGAACCTGACACCGGTGCAGAATTTCCTTGCCCGCAAGGCGGCCAACATACTATCGCAGCGGCTGAGAACGAAGGTAGAGGTAGCCCATGTGCGAATAGATTTTTTGAACCATGTACTGCTGCAGGGATTATTCATTGAAGATCAGTCGCACGATACACTTCTGTATGCCGGCGAGGCCCAGGTGAGGATCACGGACTGGTTCATATTTAAAGACAAGCCGACACTCCGCTACCTGGCCCTGCAAAACACCTACGCTCACCTATACCGCAAACCGACATCAAAGGACTGGAATTATGATTTTATTGCCGACGCATTCAGCACGGGCAAAAAGAGCACGGGCAAAAGCAAACCTTTTGAATTTGACCTGGAAAAAATAGAACTTGAGAACGTCAGGTTTCATATGGACGACAAATGGGGCGGCGAAGACATTGACCTTGATATTGGGAACCTGCTGGTAAATGCGAATGATCTTGACTTTAACAAAAAGCTGCTGGATATAAGCAAGATAACCGTTAAACAAACGGACATCAGCATTAATGAGTACAAGGGCGGACGCCCCCCGCGTGTAAGGACCGGGAGCACGGCAAATGAGATATTTGACCCCACGCCGTTCAACCCCGACATGTGGGCCGTGAAACTGAAAACGATCTCGGTTGATGGCTCTACATTTCGACTGACGGCAAATGACCACGTGCCGGTAGCCGACCTTTTTGACGAGAACCATCTTGTCATCCGAAACATACATGTTGATGCCAGCGGCATCAACATCACTGGCGACACAATCCGCGGCAATGTTGATGCAATGACGGCACAGGAAAGGTGCGGGATCGCGGTCAAAAAAATGCACAGCAAGGTGACGGTGTCGCCAGTAGCTTCCGTGTGTGAAAACCTATACCTGGAGACCAACTACAGCAAGGTGCAGAATTATTATGCGATGCATTACCGCCACTTTCCCGATTTCACTTCTTACATAGACAGTGTGGTGATGGTGGCCCACCTCAAGGATGCAACAGTGGATATCCGCGACATTGAATACTTCGCGCCGGAGTTGAAAATTTTCCCAAACGTTGTTTTCCGCGCCAGCGGCGATGGGAAGGGCACGGTTGCAAACCTGAGCGCTCACAACCTCAGTGTCGGTGACGGCAATTCGGCCTTTAAGGGAAACGTCACCATGAAGGGGCTGCCTGATATCTACAAGACCTACATCACCCTTACCGATGCTGAGATACTCACCAATGCCGCAGGTATATTTCGTTATGCACCAAGCCTCAGGAGTAACCAGAATATTGCAGCGGACCATATTTCCTATGCGCTTTTCAGAGGGAAGTATGAGGGCTATATCGAGGATTTCTCAGTGAATGGTGCATTAAACACCAACCTGGGCAATTTAACGGCGGATGTGAAGATGAAGATCCCCGGTTTTAAAAGCAATACATCGACCTATTCCGGCACCGTGACCGCCGACAATTTGCAGATCGGGACATTTCTGAAACAACCGCTGTTTGGCAGCATAACACTGAAAGAGGACATCTCCGGCAATTCGTTCGACCCTGACCTGGTTCAACTGAACATTGACGGAACAGTAAAAGAGATCGAAGTGAAGGGCTACGCCTATCACAATATTATTAATCACGGTATCCTTGCCAAAAAGCAGTTCAACGGCACTTTGCTTGTTGATGATCCCAACCTCGGTCTTGAATTTGACGGCGGCATCAACTACAGCGACAAGAACATCAACGTCAAGGCGACGGCGCACCTGCTGGGCAGCAATTTTTATGCACTGCACCTCACGAAGGATACTATCACCGCTACTGCTGATCTTGATCTTAATTTTACAGGAAGCAATGTTGACAACTTCTCCGGCTACGCCAAGCTGTTCAATATTGATATGAGGAGAAATACCCACAAAGTTGCGCTCGATTCGGTTTACGTAAATTCATCGGGCGACAACGCACAGAAATTGCTCACCATCGAAAGCAATGCTGTAACGGCCAAGATCAAGGGCAATTATCAACTTAGTAAGCTGCCTGCGTCCTTCCAGTATTATTTGTCGCGATACATTCCTAATTACATCTCGGCACCGGAAAAATACGCCCCGGACCAGAATTTCGCCTTTACCGTTCACACCACATCTATCGACAGTATTCTTGCTGTGACCATTCCGCTGCTGAGGGGTTTTGATTCTTCGTCGTTCAGCGGATCGCTGAATACCGCTGCACAGAAACTGACCCTCAATGTAAACGTACCTTATGGGGTTATCGGCAAATTTCATATGAACAATATTGTCATTAACGGCGATGGCAATCTGAACAGCATCGGCGTTAATGCAAACATTGATAATGTGGCGCTGGGCGATAGCATACTTAGCGGATCGCTTAGCGTGACTACCACGGTGGGCAACGATTCCATTGGCTTCAATATTGCCACAACGGCACAGGAAACCGGCAATTCGCTCACCCTTAACGGGCAGATAATAGCGCGGAAGGACTCGCTGTTCCTCGACCTGCTTCCTTCACAGTTTTACCTGAACCAGGCTAAGTGGGACATAGCCGGTGGCAGTAAAGTGGTGTATAGCGACAAATACCTGCTGGTGCAGGGGCTGGCGCTGACCTCGGGACTGCAAAAGATCGCTGCCAATACTGAGCTGAACAACAACAGCCAGGCCCTTATTGTAAGCACAGAAAATCTCGACCTGGGCCAGTTGGGATCGTGGGCAGGCCTTGCAGCCT
>CAYNGS010000459.1:0-3319 GCA_964396625.1 uncultured Flavipsychrobacter sp. | reverse complement strand
TCAACGAATTCAGCTTGTCATTTAGTTTCGATACTTGCGTGCTTGACCACTCCTCTTTTTACAAACTGCGACTTAAAAAAATAAATTTCAGAAATTCGAAGCTTGAGGAGGTGGATTTTGCTGAATGTGATCTGTCCGGTGCAGTATTCGACAATTGTGACATGCGGGGCGCTGCCTTTGACAACACCACTTTGGAAAAAGCAGATCTGCGCACGGCCCACCACTACTCGATAGACCCTGAAACCAACCACATTAAAAAAGCAAAATTCTCATTACATGGCATTCCGGGACTACTGGATAAATATGATATAGAAATTGACTACTGACAAAATGGAACCCCGGATCGAAATTTCGACCGGAAAGATACTGGTTGGTATCCGCACGAGGATGACACTGGCAGGCAATACGACCGCCAGGCTGTGGCAGTCCTTTATGCCGCGGCGGAACGAAATAAAAAACAAGACCGGCAGCGACCTCTTTTCGGTTGAGATTTATGACGAGACGACAGACATTAACAGTTTCAATGCTGGTACCGGGTTTGAAAAATGGGCGGCAGTTGAGGTAAGCAGCCCGGACGAAATTCCTGCGGGCCTTGAGACGTTTGTTTTACCGGGCGGCCTATACGCGGTTTTCACGTATAGGGGCGCAGCCAATGATTTCGCAGATACCTTCAGGTATATCTTCGGCACTTGGCTTCCTGCTTCCATCTACATGTTGGACGCCAGACCGCACTTCGAAATAATGGGAGAAAAATATAAGGGCAATGAACCCGACTCAGAAGAAGATATTTGGATACCTATAAGCTTAAAGCAGCAAGGTCCGGAGGCGGATAAATCGCGGGCGGCCGCCGAGGTTTTCAATAAGCAGGCAAATACCTACCAGGACAAATTCATGAACGTAGACCTGTACCACGATTCGCTGGATCTGTTTTGTGACCATATTGTGAAAGGCGCGGATATCCTGGAGCTTGCCTGCGGTCCGGGAAATGTGACTAAGTACCTACTGCAAAAACGACCGGACCTTAATATATTGGGCACTGACCTGGCGCCTGATATGATAGCACTTGCACAGGCGAACAACCCGCAGGCAAAATTTCAACTGATGGACTGCAGGGACATCGGGGTGCTGACCGGAAAGTATGATGCCATATTGTGCAGCTTTGGGCTACCCTATCTCTCAAAGGAAGACGCCATACGCCTGATAGTTGATGCAGCAAAGCTGCTAAGGCCCGGTGGTGTGCTGTATCTGAGCACCATGGCCGACGACTATAGCAGATCAGGATATCAAACATCGGGTTCAGGCGATACGATATTCGTACATTATCATGAGGCCGATTATTTGCGGGCACGTATGGAAGACAATGGATTTGAGCTCATTGATATGCGCCACCAGGACTTCCCCGCAGGCCCGACAAAAACTACTGATCTGATCATTGTTGCAAAAAAGTCGGCTTCGGCCAAACTATCCTGAATCGTCCATTATTTAATTATCATTTAACAAGTATGTCAGTACCTTAGTAACAAATGACAGAAATGTGGGTTCGCATCGTTTCCGGATTTATTTCGCTCGGCAGATTACAGAAATATGCTGGCTTTCTTGCGCTGGCCAGCCTGCCTTTTTGCGCAGCATTAGCCGGCGACAGAACGAGCCATTGGTTTGCAAAACCGGCGATCATTGATGGCAACTACGACGAGTGGCCGCAGCCCTTCCCGTTCAAGGAGGAGGTGGATACAAAAATACAATACGCTATCGCAAACGATGCCAGGACGCTGTACCTGGTTGTGAAGACGAGCGACGAAGCAAGCAAGATGAAGCTGCGAAAAAACGGGATCATTGTTATTATCGACACCACGGGCAAAAAACTACAGCATACACTTTTCGATTTTTCGATGCAGGACCGGAAGAAGTTGCCGGGGTATGAGGACAGTGTGGCACAGCAAGCACCTGATATCACCGCGCAAGCCGAAAGAAAACTGCAGCTCGTAACGGTGCGTGTCAGTGGTGCCCCCATACCTGACGGAGTTTACCAGTTGAAAGACAATAAACCGGGAATAGCGGCTGCGGCTATTGTTAACGACCTCAATGAGGTGGTTTTTGAGATAGCCATTCCATTTCGCTGCATATATGCTGCCCCGGCCGAACGCGTGTCGGAGCTTTCAAAAATAAGTGTCTGCCTCACCCTATTTGGTCTTACAGATGCAGAAATAATGGAACTGAACCGCCTGAAGGAAACTACCACAAAAAATGCGATGCCGGTGTTCGTCTATGATACGGGCAAGGCTGGTTCACACGGCCGGGGAGGCAACCCTGTGCGGGGCACAAACGGGGGGACAGGCGTGAGCATAGGAGATGGCCGGGGTGGTGACGCAGACGAGTCGCCCTCAATTGATGCCAACGCGGCTACGCTGGACCGCCAACATGCAGCCGAAGACAACCAGGTATGGAAGCAACTGAGGCTCAGCTATCAGCCATAATTTGCAGGTATTTTGCTGCCGGCAGTCCAGATTTTCGCACGGCTCCATCTTCCAACATTTGCAAAAATCCCCTACTTTTAGTCCATGAAGCAACTTATCGTTTTACTGTGCGCGTGCACGTTGATGAACAGCAGTTATGGCCAGGCACCAAATGACAATAACAGGCTTGGCCTTGCGAAAATGGCGCAAAGAGATTATGCCGGTGCAATTGCAGTGTATACAAAAGCGATCGAAAAAGACCCCAGGGATATGTATGCCTACAGCAAGCGCGCAGAGGCTAAGAACTATCTGAAAGACTATGATGGCGCCATTGCTGATTATAGCAAAGCAATAGAGCTGAACCCGAAACGGGCCTTTTACTATTCCAGCCGGTCGGCTGTCAAAGACAATATGAAGGACTATGCCGGCGCCCTTGCAGATATCTCTAAGGCGATAGAGTTGAATCCTGATCAGCAGGAGTATTACTTCGCGCGTGGCAATCTCGAAAACACCACGAAAGATTTCAAGAGCGCTATTGCTGATTTTGACAAGGTTATCTCCATTAAGCCCGACGACAAAGACATTTACTACCTGAGAGGCGCGGCCCTTTTCGGTATCCAGGACTATGCCGGCGCAGCCGCTGACTTCACAAAAGACATATCTTTAAATGTCAACGACCCGAGAAGCATTGGTTTAAGAGGCAATGCAAAATTCGAAATGAAGGATTATGAAGGCGCAATCGCTGACTTTAGCCGCGCCATTGAATTGAGTCCGAAGACCAGTGACAACTACCTGTTTCGCGGCGAGTCGAAATTCAGACTGAGCGACAAAGCGGGCGCCTGTGCTGATTTTCAAAAAGCAATTGA
>CAYNGS010000458.1:0-3319 GCA_964396625.1 uncultured Flavipsychrobacter sp. | reverse complement strand
GTGTGTGTACCACGACGGGCTTATCGCGCCGATCAGGTGCAGAGTATCAAACTGGCACACCATCCGGTTGCCTCCCATGTACACATTCGGTATCGGCTGCACGTCAAGGTAAAAAGAGTCCCTGAGCACCGGGCATCCGGTCATATATATGCTGACCACGTATTCGGCCGACGTATCGGGCGTAATGAGTGGACTCGATGCCGTAGAATACTGTATGCCCGCCGTTGGCAACCACTGAAAAGTGGCAGTGGGGTCCGCGCGAAGGAACACTTGCACGTCCTTCCCTATACACACCGCCGTATCCCGGTTGGCAAGTGTGAACGTGTCATACTTGATCGTGACATTGATCGTGTCCGCACCCGAACAGCCTGCTACCGTAACCTGTAGCCAATATGATCCCGTTGTGCTTGCCACGAGCGTGCTTCCGCTGCTGGCATCGCTCCACAAATAAGTGGGAGCAGTGTAGGACACAGACGACTGCAGCGTAATGGACTGGCCAAAACAATTCAACGTATCCGGCCCGAGGTCTACAACCGGATATGGAGACACCGTGACCTGCACTGTATCGGAGACGGTACAACCATTATCTAATTGCAGCCAGTAATTTCCGGTTGCATTCACAACAATTGAGTCACCCGTGCTGCCGGTACTCCATAAATATGCCGTCCCCGCGGGCTGAATCGACGAAAGAATAACGGAATCGCCGATACACAGGCTCACGTCCGGCCCAAGTGACAGAGCAGGCAACGGTATGTAGTTGATATTGAATGTGTCAATAAGCATGGTACAGCCCAATTTGTTATAAACCCAATAAGCGCCTGATGCCGGCGCGGGAATGGTTGTCGTCGTTGCGCCAGTATTCCACAAATATGTCGTGAAGCCTCCGGGTGCGGTAAGTGTGAGCGGCGCTGCCGATATACAAAGTGTAGTATCGCTGTGGGCATAGGACGAATCGGGTACTATTATACCGATGTACACACTGTCCTTAGCCACGCATATCTCGTGAAAACTTATGTCGTCAAGTGCGAAATCATTTCCGGACGCTGCGGTGTTGGCGTCATAGATACAAATGGTTGCAGTAGTGCTGAGCCCGCTGTTCCATGTGCTGAAAAAATTGACCCAGGTGCCCGGCGCAGAAGAAATGGTCGTTGGCGTTCCTATCAATACGCCATTGATCTTGAATTGTAGTATCGGCACATCTGCGCCTACTGTAACGGAAGAGCAGTTGGCAACCCACGCCGAAAAATCATAGTCGGTATTCGGGGTCACCGGAATGGTCTCGCACCATACATCCGTTGGCACAGGCCCGCCATTAATGATCATCATATTACCCGTGCCGGTAGTATGGTCGCCCATGGTCGTAAATCCAAGATGCACGCCATGGGGATCTGTGTACACCGAGTAATCGCCCTCTACGAGTATCGAACTTGGCGGAGCGGCATAAGTGTAAGAACTTGAAAAGCCAAAGTATCCAGCGCTGAAATCTCCATACACAACGAAGATAAATGCATTGAGTGACTGAAGGGTGATGTAGTACCATGACGACACAGGCCCTACTGTAAGCGAAGGATCTAAAACTGTTGTACTTGATAAACCGGTCGGCGGCGTCCATAAAATACTCAATATAGAATCCGTGCCTATAATGGTTGCGGGAAGAACGAGCACGTCGCCGGAACAGGGATGCAGCGTATCGGGCAGGCTTAGCGCGTTGCAGGCATTGGTACAGCTAAATGTGGCACAACTCAGAAAACTCTCTGATACAAGCGAATTCGTTCCGGTAGTCGACGATACAGTACCATAGATATCCAGCCCCGATGGATTGGTGATCGGCGTCACGTCATTATAATTATTGACAACCACGTGAACGGTATGAGTACCGGCCGTTAAATACACTGTTTGTGTAAAATGCGTGAATGCCGTGAAATTGCCGGCAACAGCCAGTGGCGGCTGCGAAAAGCCGAGAGGCGAACCGTCAATATCTGTTGCCGAAATGTAGTTATCGTTGGCTATATAGAAGTCCAGCTTGATGCTGTCCGCGAGGCACATCCTGAATGGCCGACCCATGGTCATATTGTATGGGGTGCCGGACGGGCCGGTTCCATCAGTGCTGTAAGTGTTCGAATTGATACAGCTTAGCCAGCCACCGGGATTTGCCGCTGGGTTAGACACCCAACCACCAAGAGTGGCAACAACATCGGCGCTTGCGCCCGGCACCACTTCGATAAGGCCTGTAAGTGAAATCGCAGTAGCGATTCCCGGAGATTCTGCGGTCACTATCCAGTGAGGATCAGGAACGGGCGGCGCACCACCTGCCCCCCCGGGAATAGCCAGGCCGGAGATCGGATCGTACCCGGTATTGATGGTCAGCGAATTAACGAGGCACTGCGCCCCGAGGTGATACCCTCCAAGAACAAAAAACAATACAAGCATGTATCGGCGCATACTGATCAAGGGTCGGGTTATTTAGTTACAGACACTAAAAGAGATTGCAAACGTTGGTAAATTACCGCATATCGATTACATAGAAATCAAATTTAAAAAAAATTCCCTGTTATTCATAACTGACCACCTTAATTTATTCCTACCATACTATATTTTTTTCTAAAAGAACGGATAAGCAACACCATCACTATTTTTGGCGTTACGCAGCCATGAATCGTATCGCCAATCTATACCGGAATGCCTACAGCGGACTTTCACCCGCCACATGGTGGCTTGGCCTCGTCATGCTCGTCAACAGGAGCGGCACTATGGTTGTGCCATTCATGACACTCTACCTGACGCAAACCATGCATTACACAATAGGCAGGGCCGGCATGATCATGGCGTTGTTTGGTGCTGGCGCAGTGTGCGGCGGTTTCTTGGGTGGCAGGCTCACCGACAGATTGGGCTTCTACAATATTCAACTGTCGGCGCTGCTGTGTGGTGGTATCATGTTTATTGCGCTCGGGCAAATGCGCAGTTTCCCGGCCATCGCAGGATGTACTTTTTTACTTGCCTTGCTCAATGATTCTTTCCGACCGGCAAATGCAGCCGCAGTCGCCCAATACAGTAAGGAAGAAAACCGGACGCGCTCATTTTCACTCAACCGCTTGTCCATCAATCTCGGATGGGCTGTTGGTGGTGCAGCCGGCGGCTTTATCGCTTCGCACAATTACCACTTGCTGTTTTGGATCGACGGTCTTACCAATATAGGTGCAGCTATTTTGTTGAGGCTTGTTCTGCACCCCCGAAAAAACAAACAGACACCGGCCAGAAAACACATAGATCCCAATGTTCAAACCCGCTCACCTTTTTCCGACCGGCTTTACCTGGTCTT
>CAYNGS010000457.1:0-3322 GCA_964396625.1 uncultured Flavipsychrobacter sp. | reverse complement strand
TTTTATTCATATGCATTAATGAAAAATTGCATTTATTGTGTATTATCTGTTCATGAAGGGAAATGCCTCCTCTCTCTTTGCCCGCAGGCCCTTTGCATCACCGACGGCAGCCTCAAAAGTATCATTTTTAATGGCTTCCATGGCTTCCGATATGAATTCACTTATTGGAATGCCGCCGTGCGTCTGCGTCTTATCAGCCCGGCGTTCGTGCCCCAGTTCGGTATCTGTAGACGGAGGCGCTATCTCAAATACTTTTACGGGCGTATTTCTCAGTTGGTAACGCAGCGACAAAGTGAGTGAATGAATAGCAGCCTTTGTGGCACAATAAACCGGCATAAAAGCGATCGGAACAAAGGCAAGCCCGGAGGAAATATTGATAATAGCCGACTCAGTCTGCGTTTTTAAATGCTCTGCAAGCAACGAGCCGATGTGAACCGGCGCCGTGAAGTTGGTCTCAACCTCGCTTTGCACGTTGTCCAGATGTATGGGCCTGGTAAGATCGGTAGCCAGTTGCCGCCCCGCATTGTTGATAAGGACGTTCAGCGCGGGATAGTTCTTCACCGCCCAATGGCACAATTCTTCGCGTTGCCGGGCAATAACAATATCGCACTCCTTCGTTATGATGCCGGGATGCTTTGCTTTTATTTGCGCCAGCCGGGCAGTTCTACGGCCGCAAATGATAACGGCACTTCCTTCGTTAATAAAAGCTTCGGCAAAAGCAAGGCCGAGGCCGGAGGTTCCTCCGGTAATTAAAACCGTATTTCCTGATAATTTCATAGTCTGTATTTTACACAAAGATCACACCAGCGTCAGCATTGAATCCAATATTCTCCCGGATGCTTTTCCGTCTCCGTAAGGATTTGATTTTATTGCCATGGCCTCATAAGCTTCTTCATTGGTGAGCAAGGTCATAGCTTCGGTATATATCAGCTCAGGGTTGCTGCCTACTTTCAGCACAGTACCTGCCTCCACCGCCTCAGGGCGCTCGGTGGTATCTCTCAGCAGCAATACGGGCTTGCCTATAGAGGGCGCCTCTTCCTGCACGCCTCCGCTGTCGGTAAGTATAATAGAAGCGTTGTTCAATAACCAAAGGAATTCGGGATACGGGAACGGATGTGTAAGGTGAATGAGTGGATCATTACCGATCAGTTCGTACACCACATCCTTCACATTAGGATTAAGATGAACCGGGAATATAACGGGCACGCCGGAGTCTTCAACGATCCGCTTCAGCGCAAGGCAAATATTTTTTATCCCTTCCCCGAAATTTTCTCTGCGGTGCATGGTGACCAGGATGAAGTTCTTTATCCCATCCAGTTTGCCAGCGGTAATACCATCGGGAATATTATTTTCTATTTTTTTCAGTCCCAGAAACAATGCGTCGATGACCGTATTACCGGTGACCAATATTTTGTCGGCGGCAACCCCTTCAGCTAACAGGTTTTGCCTTGCATGTTCTGTTGGCGGGTAGTGCATATCGGTCAGCCTGCTGGTCATCACCCGGTTCATCTCCTCGGGAAATGGCGAGAACTTATTAAATGTCCGCAACCCTGCTTCCACATGAAGCACTTTTATCTTGTTATAAAATGCCGCAAGCGAAGCTGCAAAAGTAGTCGTAGTATCTCCCTGCACCATGATCATATCGGGCTGCTCTGCAAGGAGGAGGTCATTGATCTTTGCCAGCAGCCTGGCCGTGAGCCCGGAGAGCTGTTGGTTTGCCTGCATTACCTCTAATGTGAAATCAACGGGTATCTTAAAAAAATCAACAACCTGCTGCAGCATTTCCCGGTGCTGCCCCGTAGAGCAAACCAATGTTTTGAAATTATTGTTTGCGATCAGTACCTCTATCACAGGAGCCAGCTTAATAGCTTCAGGCCGGGTACCAAAGAAAACGATCACCTTCTTCATAGAGACCTAGGAGTTGCTTTTTATCACGGGCACCTTTTCTTCGCCGGTTGACCGGTACAATGTAAAGTGCGAAGCATCCGGATCGCGAAAATAATCTATTTTATAACCTTGCGGTAAAAAGCACTGAATGAGAAAGGCATCGTCCCATGCCGGAACCCCTATTTTCACAATATTACCGCTGACGATCTCGGAGGCTATCTGCACGTGGTTATATCGTACCACCGCCTTTGACTTCATAATGCCGGAAAGGAATAATGCGCAAACCGGAACTATAATGATAACCGGCAAGACGCTTTTTACAATCATGCCGGATTTGGGCTGCGTGAAAAAAACATAAAACAAGTGCGCGGCAAAGAGGCAGCAAAAGGGTATACAAAAAGAAAAATAACGGTAGTACAGGGCAGTATAGTGCTGCGACCTGATACTCAATATGGCCAGGAAGGCGCTGCTGCTGGCGCCGAGTATGCACAGGAGATGCAGCCTGCTGCGATCAGCATTATTTGTAGCAGCTTTAGTGCCTGCTATATATAGTGCCAGGAACAACAAAAAGGACAAAAAGGAAACGATGACTTTGTCGGCAAAAGCAGGAAACACTATTTTAAAGTCGATTGCGGTGAATTTTATGGCACGAAGAAATACTTCGCCAATGCTGAACCCCTGGCTGGCAGACCTGTCATGTATTTGCTGGTTCTGCACACTCATAACATGCAGCCCGGGATAGGCATAATAGAAAAACAGGCCGAGAAGGGCCAACGGCAGCAAGATGGCCACTATGTTTCTTAACGAAAATAAAGCCGTCCTCTTGGTGAAAAGTAATGCACCCAGGAAAACCAGCACGATGTAAACACTCAAAAAATGAGAAAGTATGGCGCCCACCGAAAACAGCCCGGTGAGGAAAAGGTACAATGGCCGCTCCTGCCGGTACATAAATTTGTAGAAGTAAACCGCCGCAAGCGTAACAAAGCAGATGCCCATACTGTAGTCCCGTATCTCATGGCTCAGCCCGATAAAATTATTGTCCATGGCCAGCAGCAGTATCGCGACTGAAGTGAACAGTTTTTTTCCGAAAAGCAGGGTGCAGAGTGCAAAGAATGCAACAAGGGTCATTATGCCGCACAGTTTTGACAACATCATGTAAGCAGAAATGGAATTGCCTGACAACAGTGTGAACCAATGCAGGCCCATGTTGTACAAAAATCCGTTCGCGTTATCGGTCACTGTGGCGTTAAAAACAGCCCCCGAATTATTCAACTGCTCCAGCGTCGTAGAACTGATTGTGTTTACGTTAGAGAATTGAGCCGGTGCATCGTGGCTTATGCCCTTGCTGCACAAAATGGAAATGGTTTCATCGTACCATATCTCTTTTTTTAACGGCAAAACAAGTATGATAATGATCGCAGCAATAAGGCAAAAA
>CAYNGS010000456.1:0-3339 GCA_964396625.1 uncultured Flavipsychrobacter sp. | reverse complement strand
TGGTGCGCGATGTGACCTGGCCCAATGTGGTGGTGGACAAAATGAACAGCAACCTGAATAAGATAGGTATAATACTGGGGGGCATATCCGTTCTGCTATTCATCGTTGTTATTTTCCTTATAGATAATACGGTGCGGCTGGCCATGTTCAGCAACCGGTTCCTGATAAAGACCATGCAGATGGTGGGCGCCACGCAGCGCTTTATTTCTCGGCCTTTTGACCTGAGGGCATTGGTGAACGGGCTGCTGAGCGGCGTGGTATCGGTTGTTGCACTGTGGGTGGTGATGTCGTTTGCCAATACCCAGCTACCGGCTCTAAGCCTGCTGAATGACCCATTATTGCTTGCCTTGCTGATGAGTGGAATGATCGTTATGGGTATACTTATTTCGTGGATTAGTACCCATCGTGCAGTGGTGAAATACTTAAAAATGCACGTAGATGATCTTTATTAGTAGATAGTACTTGTTAGTTAGTACTTAGTAGTTAGTGTCAAAGAGACGGTTGGTAGTTGATAGGATATACGTTTTTTAACCTTATAATTTTATTATTTTTCACTAATATTGCTTTTATGTCGACAGTAGCAAAACCACAACAAGCAGCAAATCCGGCACCGAAGCCAGCTGCGGCTTCCGTTAAGAAGCCTTCAAAAACGACTTTCCCGAAGTCGGAGCAAGCCTTTTTGTTCGACAGGGAGAATTATATGTGGATGATAGGCGGTATCGTGCTGATATTTATTGGTTTCCTCCTGATGTCGGGTGGAAAGAGTGCCAACCCGCATGAGTTCCATTATGATGAGATATACAGTTTCCGCCGTATCACCTTGGCACCTATTATCATACTCCTTGGT
Source organism: uncultured Flavipsychrobacter sp. (assembly GCA_964396625.1). GTDB lineage: Bacteria > Bacteroidota > Bacteroidia > Chitinophagales > Chitinophagaceae > Nemorincola. Next base: position 2,492 of record CAYNGS010000456.1, on the reverse strand, counting down.
TTCGCCATTGAGGTTTACGCGATCATGAAAAAACCCAATGACACAACGGAAACAGCTCCACAGCAATAAAACTATTAATTGTACTCAATAAGAAAGGGCGCCCTCAAGCGCCCTTTCTTATTGTTTATGGACAGCAGCCATAATTATCAGATGCTGCTGCCCGGTTTGTTTTCATCGTTGTTTTTTCCGAAGTCGGAAGGCTGGCTGATGACGCCCATCTTGCGCAGCAACTTCCTGTTTTCGCGCTTGTGTATGAGGTTGTAAGAGATAGAATAAATAACCGGCAGAATAAGCAAAGTGAGGATAGTAGAGGTTATCAAACCACCTATCACCACTATCGCGAGCGGCTTCTGCGTTTCGGAGCCAATGCCGGTACTGATAGCCGCAGGCAAAAGACCAATGGCAGCCATGAGGGCGGTCATTACCACGGGTCTTATGCGCGAGCGCACACCGAACTCGATGGCTTTATGCAAGGTCATTTTTTCATCAAGATACTTGCGGAAGACACTGATCAGTATCACCCCGTTCTGAATACAAACACCGAACAGCGCTATGAACCCGATACCGGCGCTGATGCTGAAATTCATACGTGTAACATGCAGGGCAAGGATACCACCTATCAACGCGAACGGCACATTGAGAATGGTGAGGAAGGCGTCTTTGGCATTGCCGTAGGTGATAAACAGCAAAAGGAATATGGCGATGAGACAGATAGGCACCACCTGCGCCAATGTCTTGGACGCGCGCTGTGCATTTTCAAACTCCCCGTTCCAGCTCAACCGGTAACCATGCGGCAGCTTCACATTTGCCGCCACTTTTTTCTGCGCCTCAGCAACGGTGCTGCCGAGATCGCGGCCGCGAATGGAAAACTTTACGGGTATATACCGGGCATTGTTGTCGCGGTAAACGAATGACGGGCCGGTAAGTACTTTAATATCGGATATCTCCTTGATGGGTATCTTGGTGTTATCCATAGTGGGAACCATCAGGTTCTCTATTTTCTCCTTTGTATCCCGAAACTCTTTGTCGTAGCGGACGCGTATATCGAACTTCCGCTCGCCCTCATATAGCTGGGTAGCTGCCTTACCGCCAATAGCCATTTCGATCACGGCATTCGCGTCGGCGATACTTACTCCATACATGGCCATCTTCTGTTGATCCAGCTCGATGCGGAATTCGGGCTGGCCAAGGTTGCGCAATACGCCGAGGTCTTCGACGCCTTTCACCGTTTTGAGCTGTGCCATCACCTCATTCGCGAGCGTGTCGAGTTTCCCGAAATTAGTGCCGAATATTTTCACGGCCAATGAGGCAGGTACACCGGCCACGGCCTCCTCCACATTGTCTCGTATGGGTTGCGAGTAGTTAAACAAGATACCGGGTATCTTGCTCAACTGCTTATCCATATCATCTATAAGGCTTTCGGTAGTTACCCCCTTAGGCCACTCTTCTTTTGGCTTGAGGTCTACCGCAATTTCTATATTGAAGAACCCTTTCGGATCGGTACCATCCACAGTGCGGCCCACCTGTGCCAGGGTGTGCTTGACCTCGGGAAACTGAGAAAGAATGGTCATCATCTTCCGGCCTATCTGGTTCGACTCGTCCAGCGACGCACTCATTGGCAGTTGCCCCTTCACCCATAGCGCTCCTTCGTCCAGCTCGGGCAGGAACTCAGAACCAAGGAACCTTGCCGAGAAAAAGGAAACGATCATTACGGATACTGCCACTATGAGGCTGGTTCGCTGGTGCTTATATACCCATTTGAACGCCTGCATAATGTACTTCTCGAAAAAGCCGACAACCGGGTTGTGTTTCTCGCGGATGTTTTTGCGCAGCAGTATGCTGGACAAGGCGGGAACGAGCGTAAGCGTGTAAACGAGTGCCCCCAACAGCGCGAAACCAAGCGTGTATGCAAGCGGCGAGAACATCTTTCCTTCAACTTTCTGGAATGCGAAAATGGGAATGAGGCAAGTGATGATAATGACTTTGGAAAAGAATATTGCCTTGCCCATTTCGGCACCGACGTTCTTAAACAAGCCGAGCTTGGCAAGCTTGTTGAACCGCTCCATGCCCACCTCCTTTGCCCGGCTGTCGAGCGCCACAAACAGGCCCTCGACCATGACGACGGCTCCGTCGATGATGATACCAAAGTCCACAGCGCCCATGGACAGCAGGTTTGCGGTCATGCCCCTGAGGCGCATAAGCATGAATGCGAAGAGAAGCGCGAGCGGGACTATGATACCCACAATCAGCGTGGTGCGCCAGTCGGCCATGAAAATGAGTACAATAAGCGTAACCAATATAATACCCTCAAAAAGGTTGTGCAGCACTGTGTGCGTGGCGAACTCCATCAGGTGGCTGCGGTCGTAAAACGGCACGATCTTCACATCTTTCGGCAGCACATTTTCATTCAGCTCTTTTACTTTATCGTGTATCCCCTCCAGCACCTGGGCTGCGTTCTCTCCTTTGCGCATCACGATGATGCCCTCCACTAC
>CAYNGS010000455.1:0-3344 GCA_964396625.1 uncultured Flavipsychrobacter sp. | reverse complement strand
ATATCGGTACGCTGCATGCCGATATCACGGGAGGTACCGGATGCAGACGTGGCGCTGATAAAGTAAAGCGCATAAGGGCGAATGCTTGTGAATACCTGGTCTCCATTTGCAGCAACGAGGGTCGCACACTCCACGCCCACGCTGTCGCCGATCTGTGCACCACCCAAAAATATTGGCACCACGCAGGGCTTTATTTTGGAGGTAGACAATCCCAGGTGCGTTAAAGTACCACTCCCATACAAGTTACCAACAGGCGTATAAGATCCAAAAACACAAGGCATGTCAAAGGCGTCTGTGAATGCATAATTAAGCGACCCACTTAGCGCTTTCCCTTCATCTCCTCTTTTCGCGGCAACTTTCGCAGTTGATGCCGCACTGCTTGTACCCGGAACTACGTTATTGCTGCCCGACTTACTGCACGCAGAAAAAAGCAGGGCAGCACCCGCAATAAATAATAATTGTTTTTTCATAATCATCTGTTTTTAATAGGTGAATGAATGGAATAATTGCTACCAAATGTTAGTTTTGATATATTTCAAAGTTACTACGGTTTTTGTATTGTTAATCAGTCTATGAGAATTTTTTTATTATTATATATGATTTAAGTAAGTATAAAATAATTTAGTATGTTTCAAAAAAGATTGTTATGGCCTTGCAGTCAATACTTGTTAACTCCTTGCTTCCTTTCATACATTTGCCCTAAATACAGTTTATGAATTCGCGTATTTTTATGTCATTGATGGTGCTGGCAGCCTTACTTTGCCGCGGCAGTGTGCAGGGGCAAAACAAGGAGGACGCACGTACCATCAGCCAACTGCAGGCAGATATCAGTTATCTTGCGTCTGATGCGCTTGAAGGTCGCCGGACAGGCTCGGCAGGGGAGGAGAAAGCTGCTGAGTACATCGTAAAACGCTATACCGAAGAAAAGATCCGCCCTTATAAGGGCAAGTATTATTATCCGTTCTCCTTTGTCTACGGAAGGGAGATATCAAATGCCACAGAGATCCTGATCAACGGCACGGCTATGCCTGTAGGAGTGGACGCTTTTCCGCTGCCGTTTAGCCCCAACAAGCATGTACATGGCGACATCACACCCGATGTAATGGAGTCGGCAAATATTACGATGCTGCCGCTCTACAGTGATTCGGAGCAGGTGAACAACCCGCATTTTGAGGCCGAGAAATATATGTACGAACATGCCAAACAGGCGGCAAAAGAAGGCGCTACCGGAGTATTGTTCTACGACAGCTATGGCGGGAAATGGGAACCTGCATTCAACAAGCATTCCGAATACGAGTCGCTCGAGATTCCGGTGATATTTGTTACCAAAAAGATCTACGACAAATACGTGCGTCAGAACGACTCCACAGCCGCCGCGGCGGGCACCCTTTCCATCGATCTGAATATTGTTATAAACAAGACCGAGCGCACTGGCAATAATATTGCGGCATACATCGACAATGGAGCTGCTTATACGGTGGTCATCGGGGCTCATTATGATCATCTCGGCTATGGAGAGGATGGCAACAGCCTTTTTGCAAATGCTGTGAAGGAACATCAGATACATCATGGTGCCGATGATAACGCAAGCGGAACAGCCGCCTTGCTGGCCGTTGCGGGTTGGATAAACAATAATAAAAAGCTGCACCACTTCAATTACCTGTTTGTAAATTTCTCAGGCGAGGAACTCGGCCTTTATGGCTCAAAAGCGTTCGTAAAGGATCAAGGCATTGATAGTGCGCATATCGCCTATATGATCAACATGGATATGGTGGGCAGGCTTAATGACAGCACGCACTCCCTCGAACTGGGTGGCGTTGGCACCTCGCCTGCCTGGGGCGCAGTGCCGGATATGGCGGGGAAAGATTTTAAAGTAACCATCGATAGCTCAGGCGTTGGCCCGTCAGATCATACCAGTTTTTATAATGCCGGTATCCCGGTGCTGTTTTTCTTTACAGGTTCACACAAAGATTATCATAAACCCAGCGACAAGGCCGACCTGATCAACTATCCGGGCGAGGTGCTGGTGATAAAATATGTGGACAAAGTGATCGCAAAAATGGACAAGGAAGACACAAAACCCGCGTATACCACCACCCGCCAGAGCTCCTTAGGCAAGGTCAGTTTCAAAGTTACGCTCGGCATTATGCCCGATTACACCTATGAGACAGGAGGGGTACGGGTAGACGGGGTCAGCGATAACCGGCCAGCTATTAAAGCGGGTATAAAACAAGGCGACATCATTACAAAACTTGGTGAACACAAGATCAATGGCATGCAAAGCTACATGGAGGCGCTCGGCAAATTTATACCGGGTGATAAAACACAGGTGACTGTGGTGCGAGATGGTAAAGAGATCGTTCTGCCAATCGAGCTGACCGCGAAATAGTGTTCACATAGGATCTTCGCAAATCAAAATACCTGCATAAAAAAACCACCTCGTTCAAGGTGGTTTTTTGTTCTTCAGCACTAAAGCTTACTTTGTTTTTGTCTTTTCTACTGTCTTTGTTGTCGTCTTGGTCTCCATTTTGTCTTCCTTCTTTGCTTCAGTCGGAGCAGCAGCCGGAGCGGCAGCACTGGCGCTGTCAGCTGGTTTTGCAGCCGCAGCGGTCATTGTGTCTGCAGGAGCAGCCGGAGGAGGAGTTGTAGTCGTTGTAGTCGTGCTGGTCGACGTAGAGTCACTCTTCGCTGCGTCGCCGCTGCCGTTACCGCAAGATGCTACAAAAAGGCCCATTGACAGAGCAAATACACTCATTTTTACAAATTTCATAATATCAATTTTAGATGGTTATGAAGGTTTATACCCTAAGTAAGATAAGGTAACCCTATGAATAACAAATATATTTTAACAAAAAGTGAATGATATTGATATTAATATGTTTACGCGTTAAGTTAGCACAAGTCATATTGTCAAAAAAAGAACGGGCCATCTGTAATAGACGGCCCGTGCATTTGTAAAAGAAATAAAATTATTTCTTTTCCATTTTCTTTTCTTCTTTCTTTTCCATTTTTGTTTCTGTAGTTGTTGTTGCAGCCTTAGCAGTGTCAGCAGGCTTAGCAGCAGCAGCAGTCATTGTGTCTGCCGGTGGAGGCGTAGCTGGTGCAGCTGGTGCAGTTGTAGCCATAGTAGCAGTAGAATCAGTTTTGGTAGCTTCGCCACCGCCGTTACCGCAAGATGCTACGAACAGGCCCATTGAAAGAGCAAGAACAGATAATTTTACAAATTTCATAATATTCTTTTTAGATGGTTATGCTCGTTTATACGCCAAACAAAAAAAGGTAACCCGCGAACAACAAATATATTTTAAAATATTTGTCTTGGCGCGGCCTGGCGCTCAATGTAT
>CAYNGS010000454.1:0-3360 GCA_964396625.1 uncultured Flavipsychrobacter sp. | reverse complement strand
AACCTAAAATAAATAGTCTCATGATTTGTGTTTTTTGTTTGTGCGAAAGTAACTGCTCATAACATGGGGAGGAATACTGCATATGCAGTATTCCAGAAGAGCAATTTTTTCAATTGTGCAGATAGCTGTAAACTGGGCTCATGAAGGGAATCTCGCTGCTCAGCCCCAGACACCACCACGACGGTCTTAGAGCTCTTATCGCAACCCAGACAATCGGGATATTATATCTCCACGAGTTTCAGGTGCCAACGCGACATTTATGGTCATCTGATCCGTTGTGACTCCTGATTGTTCAAAATAATAATATCCTCCATTTTTGTTTGATATAGCAATCAACTCGTAATTATAACCAAGTGGAGGGTTCTCAGCAAAGTTATATAAATAGCCCAAACTATCCTTTGAAAAATCGATACGAAGAACCATGCTGGCAGTTGTCAGGTTTAGAAACATTTCCGTATTTCCAATATTGAAACTGTTGTCAGGAAGTGTGAACCGTATGTAGCTTATTCTGGGCAACGGAAATACACCATTATCGCAATTTGTATAATTAAAATGAGTGCAAGAATCAAAAACAAAAAAACAAGAATTATGATCGATAAAATGAGTAGTGTCCCGAATAGTTCCGTAAGCAACCGTGCCCTTGTCCCCATTTGTATTACCAATTGTCCATGAAATTGCAGAATCGCTACTGCCATTACTATAATATAACGACATGGTCACCGATGACATGGATGATTGCTTAAAGCCGACCCCATATTTATTCGCAAACACTTCCTGACCGTTCATTGTAGCAACGATATTTATTTCACCACCGCTCTGAAGCATGTTACCGTTAGTGGTTATAGTGGTGGCGCGGTTCCGTATCATCTCACCCGGCTTGTACATTTCCGTAAGCTGAATATTTATGAACTTGTTCGTAATGGTATTGCCGGCGGCATCTTTAAAAGAGTTCGCATAAAAATGCAGCATAGTTGAGTCTGTTCCATAAATTACAGTATCTCTTCCCGCTATCACCGTGAAATTTTGCGGTGTAGAAGCAATCCCGGTAAATAGTTGCCCCAAGGGTGTTGAGGGTGAGGCACTATTATTAGACTTCTTACAACCCAATATTGCGATCCACGATGCAATAAATACCATGGACAGAAAAAACAATACATTTTTCATAAAATACAACTTTAAGATAATCAATATACAGACATTGAATTTATTGAAATAGTTGGTTAATACATGAATATATTTTTTTCCAGATGCAAACTATTGTTTACTGGTCACTGGCGGCATAATAAAAGCACTATTCAATTTAACATCTATGCACCATTTCAACAAAAAAAACTAAATTTTATTTATCAAAAACTAAATTTTATTAAAAAAATTATTACTTTTGTGTAACAAATGCAAAAGAATCTGCCACATATCTGTCCGAGCTGCTCGGCCACCCTGAGGGTGAAAAGCCTGGTGTGCGAGCGTTGCAGCACCGAGGTAACCGGTATTTTCGGGCTCCCGTTGCTGGCCAGTCTTACGCAGCAGGAGCAGGACTTTATTGTCGCCTTTGTAAAGAGCAGCGGCAGCTTAAAGATAATGGCTCAGCAACTTGGCCTCAGCTACCCTACCGTGCGCAACCTGCTCGATGACATAATACAAAAAATAGAGACCGGCGAAAAAAACCTGAAAAAAGACACCAAATGAAAAAATGGCTTTTCAATCCTTTTGTGTACATAGCAGGCGCTAAGGCGCTTTTTGCAGGCTGGGGTGCAATGCTGGTAACCGCCATCATATGCTCGTTTAGCCACACCCACTTCGATGGTGTTATTGACGGGCATACCGGCCGCATTACAACTATACTCACATATTTTACTGAGCCACTGATAGACTGGGCCTGCCTGGTAATGGTATTTTATGTTGCCTGCCTGATCTTTTCGAGATCAGCCGTCCGTTTTATTGACGTGGCCGGCACAACAGCGCTGGCGCGTTGGCCGCTCGTATTTTATGCTATAATCGGTTTCGGTCTTGGCCTGCCGCCGGGCGTCACCGGCAGTTCCGATGTAAATGCACTGCTCCACAGCATCACCTGGACCCTGATACTCTTTAGTATCATCGGCCTGATATTCATTATCTGGATGGTCGCCCTCCTGTATAATGCACTTTCGGTCTCCGGCAACATCAAAGGCGGTAAGGCGACCGGCGTATTTATTGCCGCACTCATAGTTGCTGAAGTTTTGTCAAAGATCATTTTCCACTTTACTAATAACCATTCCGCCTGATTTATGAAAAAAATATTTCTTGGTTTAATTCTTATTGCTTCTGCAACAAATGGTTTCGCACAAACGAAGGCCGACTACGACGCTACAGTACAGAAGTTTCGGGAATACTATAATATACTGCAAACGGACAGCATTTACAATATGCTGTCGGACAGGGGCAAAAGCATGATGACGCCCGAAAAAACCAGGGAGACGTTCAAACAGATGTTTGGGTCGCTCGGCAAAATGGAGTCTTGTGAGTTTACAAAAGCGAAGGACAATATATGGCTCTATAAAACGGTGTTCACAAATCTTACGATGTCGCTGGCCGTGTCGCTCGACAGTGCGCATAAACTGGAAGTGGCCAGGTTCGTGTCGTACAAACCAGATACAGAGGCCGCACCTTCGGAGGAAAAATCGAACATTGTTCTGAAGACCGCAACCGGAGATATATACGGCTCACTGCTGGTGCCGGAAGGGATCAAAAAAATTCCCGTGGTAATGATCATTGCCGGTTCCGGCCCAACAGACAGAAATGGAACAGTCGGGTCTAATATGAGGACCAATACCTACCTGATGATAGCGGATTCGCTGGAAAAAGCCGGAATTGCCAGCCTTCGTTATGATAAACGAGGCGTAGCTGCAAGCAGAGCTGCTGTCAGAAGTGAAGAAAGCCTTGTATTCGACGATTATATAAATGACGCAGTGGGCTTCATAAAAATGCTTAAGGAGGATAAAAGATTTTCGAAGATCATCATATTGGGCCATAGTGAGGGTTCGCTCACGGGCATGGTGGCGGCCAACCGCGAGCCGGTAGATGGCTATATATCCGTATCGGGCTGTGCGGAGAACATCGGGAAGATACTTGTAAAACAATACGGCGCCGAGTCAGAGGAAATGGCGAAGGAGGCAAAAATCATTATCGATAGCCTTACAAAAGGATATGACGTTAAAGATGTACCACCGACGATGTATGCTACATTCCATCATTCCGTGCAGCCCTTTATGCGTTCATGGTTTAAATACGAACCGGCGCAGGAAATTAAGAAACTAAAAATACCCGTGCTGATCGTGCAAGGCACACACGACATACAGGTAGGCACTGAGCAGGCTGAAATGC
>CAYNGS010000453.1:0-3360 GCA_964396625.1 uncultured Flavipsychrobacter sp. | reverse complement strand
TACGCTGGCAGAAGAGATCAGGAATGTAGACCCTGATGTGCCGCTGTTCTTCCTCTCTGCAAAAAGCATGAAAGACGACATTCTGACCGGGTACAAACTTGGCGCTGACGACTATATCACCAAGCCGTTTGACAGTGATGTGCTGCTGTCTAAAATAAAAGCGGTACTGAAACGCAACCAGGAGCTGCACGAAAAGCAGCATTCGCAGATAGAGTTCAATATAGGCATATACCATTTCAACAGCAAGCTGCGCACCCTGAAACACGGAGATGAGTCGAGCACGCTTTCGCCTAAAGAAAATGAATTGCTGCTGATGCTGTGCGAATATAAGAACGACCTGCTGCCACGCGAGACCGCCCTGAAAAGGATATGGGGCAGTGATACTTACTTCAACGGACGCAGTATGGATGTTTACATAGCCAAGTTGCGTAAATACCTGAAAGATGACAGCAGTGTAGAGATCGTGAACATACACGGTAACGGTTTCAGGCTTGTGATACCGGATTAGCAGCGGTTAAGTAGTGACGAGTTAATCTAAAAAATTGGCATAAATGGAAGCTTTGATCATTAAGCCTGCAAATAAGAAAGAAGCCACGCTATTAAAGAGCATGGTTGAAAAAATGAAGGTTAAATACACGGTGCTTAGTGACGAGGACAAGGAAGACTACGCGCTTGCCCGCGCTATGATCGCTGCTAAAAATAGCAAAACCGTATCGGAGGAAAGTATTCGAAAGAAACTAAAGAGCTAATGGAACTTGAGTTTCTGGAAAGATTCGGTAAGGACATTGACAAGATCAGCGATAAAGACGTTAAGAATTCTTTTTTTGATCTAATTGACGAACTGAAAAAACCAATGCACTAAGTGACATATCCAATATAAAAAAACTAAAAGGGTTTAAAGCATTTTATAGAACCAGAACAGGAGATTACAGAGTCGGTTTTGAATACAAAAATTCAAAAATAACTTTTAGGCGGTTCTTATTAAGAAAGGATATTTACAAGTACTTTCCATAGATGAGGCTATCCAGGCTATTGGCAGGATACAAGAAATTGTATCCTGCTTTTTTATTTGATTGGCCTATACTTCCTGCTGGGATCTCTTTTGGTATGAAAAACCGCAAGATGGCGAAGCACTCACAGGGATATATTTGTGCAAATTTGCCAAGCATTCCAACAAATCACCAAATATTGTCTGCATTTGTGTATCGAAACGTGCCGAAACAACGTTGCAGTATTTGCGCGCATTTTAATCAGCCACTATTTTATTACTTTTGACAGACAATGAAGCATTTGCCCAACCTGCTGACGCTGGCTAATTTATTTTGTGGCTGTACAGCTATTGCTTACATACTATCCGCCCAACCTTATGTGTATATGCTTATGGGAGATCATGGTGACATGCCAACATGGCAATGGGTTTATGGGATGGAGCAAATATACATTGGCAGCATTTTTATAGGTATCGCCGCCGTTTGTGACATGCTGGACGGACTTGCGGCAAGGGCGTTGAACGTTTTCTCGCCGATAGGCAAGGATCTGGATTCGCTGGCCGATGTTGTTTCATTTGGAGTGGCCCCGTCTGTGATCCTGTTCAAATTTTTGTGGGATGCCCGGATGGGTGAAAAAAACGCCCTGGACGTGAATATGCTGGCGATGGCCCCGGCATTTCTTATTGCCTGTTTTGCGGCGCTGCGCCTTGCCAAGTTCAACACGACATCTGAGACGCAAAAGAAATATTTCATCGGCATGCCTACCCCTGCTGTTGGTCTGTTCGTCGCTTCCTTTCCACTTGCGCTATGGTATAGTCCGACCAATATCGCTCATATATTTGCGTCGTTTCTTCAGAATAAATGGGCGATCTACCTGGTTATCGTAATACTTTGCTGGCTGATGGTGTCTAAAATAAAGTTCATTAAAATGATACCCGCAAAGTGGAGTATGGCACAGGCATGGCCACAGATGGCACTGGTGGTGCTGACCGCTATTGCGATACCTTTTTTACAGGTTGCCGCAATTACGTTCGCATTTGTACTTTATGTATTGTTGTCCATCATTTATAAACAACCTGAAGCGATCGAAAGCAATGCGTGATCATCTTTTGAACTATAATTTTTGACTTATGAAATACATAGCACACGTTAACGTAATGCCCCTGAAAGAACTGCTGGACCCACAGGGCAAGGCGGTGAACAACAGCCTGCATAACCTGGGGCTGACCAATATACAGGATGTGAGGATAGGAAAACACCTGACCTTGAATATTGAGGCGCAGACAAGAACTGAAGCGGAAAGCATAACCAGTGAAGCCTGTAAGAAGTTGCTGGCCAACCAGGTGATGGAAGCCTTCGACTATACATTGACGGAGGCATAAACGCTCTATGGCTGCTGCCTGAGCAATATTATTCAGGCAGGCCTGGCGGCAGTGAAATATTTTTTATCTTTTTTCTTCACTTAGGGGTTTGATGCCATGCGACTTTACCTGGTACCATCGCCGATAGGCAATCTTGGAGATATTACTTACCGGGCTGTGGAAGTACTTCGGCAGGCCGATGTGATATTGTGTGAAGACACCCGCAGCAGCTCTATACTGGTGAAGCATTATAATATTCAGAAACCACTTACGCCATACCACCAGCATAACGAACATAAAGTGCTGTCCCACCTTATTGAACAACTGCTGGCAGGCAAAGTCTTTGCACTCATTACCGATGCCGGAACGCCGGGAATATCTGACCCCGGCTTTTTGCTGGTAAGGGAGTGTATCCGACATAATATAGCAGTAGAGTGCCTGCCGGGGGCTACAGCCTTTGTACCCGCGCTTGTGCAGTCGGGCATACCATCGAACAGATTTGTGTTTGAGGGTTTTTTGCCATTGAAAAAGGGAAGGCAAACCATGCTGAAGACCCTGGCCGAAGAAGAAAGAACCATAATACTATATGAGTCGCCACACAGGCTGGTGAAGACACTGCATGAGCTGACCGCGGTGATGGGCCCCGAAAGGCAGGCAGCGGTGTGCCGGGAGCTGACCAAAATATATGAGGAGACAAACAGAAATACACTGGCCGCACTTGCTAGCTATTATGAACAGCACCCGCCTAAGGGCGAGATAGTAATCGTGATAGCGCCGCGGATGACTCACAAGGGGACGGGTGATGCCGGCGAGGGTGCCTGAAATTGATGAAAATGGAGGTCTAATTTGCTTTTACGTTCACCGGCGCGATCTACTCAAACCGGGGAGAAGTAAATAAGCGGCTCAGGCAGTTTTTCCGGGATGCGCGGGTTTGCGATTTTTTCATACCTTTGTCGCCCGTTAAACACGGAGGTTGTAGCTCAGCTGGTTAGAGCATCAGATTGTGGTTC
>CAYNGS010000452.1:0-3362 GCA_964396625.1 uncultured Flavipsychrobacter sp. | reverse complement strand
ATATTGTCGATAGACATATGCTCGCCGCATAGACTTAAAAACTGCTTGGTTCGGCCCACTATCGCGATCTCATATTCTTTGGCATTGGTAAACCTGATAACATCGCCTATAAGATAACGCCACGCACCCGAACAGGTGCTCAGCACCACAGCATATTCCACACCCTCTTCTACCTCATTTATTACACGGGTAACGGGCTTCGATTTGAGGTTGCCGTCCTCATCAAAATTTTCCGACGTGAATGGTATGAACTCAAAGAATATTCCGGCGTTGAGTACCAGTTTGATGCCGGCCCCCGGCCTCGCCTGGAACCCAAACGACCCCTCGCTGGCCATATATGTTTCTATGAAGGTGACCGGCTTTCCCCATAGCTTATTGAAGCTCTCCTTGTATGGCTCCACCGATACGCCACCATGTATATACACGCTTAGGTTCGGCCATATATCATGTATATTATTAACACCATAATGTTTTATCACACGCTCCAGCACTATCTGCACCCATGCAGGCACGCCACAGATGATTCCCACGTCCCACTGGGTGGCTTTCTCCACGATCAGCTTTATCCGGTCTTCCCATTTTCGGCGCTTTGATATTCTTTGTCCCGGTTTGTACAGCAACGAAGACATCCACCTCGGCATATTCTTTGCACTGATGCCACTCATATCGCCCTCATAATACTCACCTTTCTCGAACAGAGACGTAGTACCGCCAAGCATCAGTATGCCCTTTTCAAACGCCACTGGCCGTATCTTAAAGTTGGCCATACTGTATAACTGCTTGAAACCCACCTTCTTGATCGATCGGATCATATCCTGTGTCACGGGTATATGCTTGCTGGCAGCGTCTGATGTGCCGGAACTGAGTGCGAAGTACTTCACCTTCCCGGGCCATGTTACATTCTCCTCTCCATTCTGACTCCGGCTCCACCATTTGGCATGCATTTCTGTATAAGCTACCACGGGCACGCGGTCGCGGAAGGCCTTTAAAAAATCTACCTCTTTGCTCAGTATATCACCAAATCCATAATGTTTACCAAAGGCGGTATATTGCCCGCGCTCCAGCAGTTGACGTAGTACGTGTCGTTGATATGTTTGCGGTGTTGCTACCGGTAAATTAAATTTCTTCCGCAGTTGTAAGGAACGAGCTATCAGATTACCTAATAATGCCATTGGTACTCTATTGCTTAAAAAATTGATTAAAGTTGAACAGCAAATTTACATTTTCCTGTGTTAATGCAATGGTAACTAAAATAATTAAATATCACATAATCACGGGATATGGAAATAGCGTTTCTTCTGTAGGGTCTTAAAGAAGGGCGTTTAACTAAGGATTTACTATATCCTGCTTCCTGCCGATGTTTTCAACAGGGAAGGACAGCCAGCCGCTCTTTCCCGCCTTGAAGAAAAGCGTATTCTTTGCGGTCTTCGGTATTTCCGGCGGCACGGGAAATCTGCCTCGTATCACTGGTGTCAGCTCCAGGGTGTCACCAATATGTATCTCATCTCCTTTTACGTGGGCTGTCGTATACTCCATGCCTTCTGGTGTGCTCTTGGTACGTTCGGTTATCTTATGTGCCTTAACCATTTTGCAGGGCAGCCACCCATCCTCTCCGCGCCAGAAAAAAGTCTCAGGAAATTTCGCAGCCTTCCAAACAATAATGAAATGCTCGCCGGTAGTCGGCAGTTGGCTGGGTATGCCCGGCAGCGTATGCTGCACATAGGCCTCTACCAGCGTAAAGTATGAGTAGGTTTTTTTCTTAGTGGTCTTTTTCGACTGTGCATTGGCGGCAATCGTGAAACTGCATGCAATGAAAAACAAAAAATATTTCACTTTCATGAATGTAAAAATAATCAAAAATTGTTTTGTGCTGCTTCGAACTAAATGCATTTAACATTAACAATGAAAATGAACGCATCATGCCGTTAACTACAATGTCATTAACGGGTCACAATACCACATGACATTGGTCAGGTCGTATTTGTTTCACTCCCGAATTGTTTTCTTTGTATTTTTATTACCAACGAACTTAAACACATAATGTCTGATAAAATAAAAAGGGGCGTGATCCTCATGAATCTCGGCTCACCAGATTCCACCAAAGTAAGCGATGTGCGTGCCTACCTCAACGAATTTTTAATGGATGAGCGGGTTATCGACTCACCATATATTATCCGCACACTGCTGGTCAAGGGCATCATTACTCCGTTTCGTGCTCCAAAATCGGCAGAGGCCTATAGCGCCATTTGGGGCCAGGACGGTTCGCCGCTCGTATCCATAACCCACGATCTGAAAAAGGCATTACAAAAACAGATATCCGAACCCATAGAGGTAGCCATGCGTTACGGCAACCCATCTATGAAGATCGCATATGACCAGATGCACAAAAAGCATCCCGAGGTAGAAGAAGTGATACTGCTGCCATTGTACCCGCACTATGCCATGTCCAGCTACGAGACTGCCGTCGAGCATGCAAAAAATGTACATAAAAAACACAAGTACTCTTTCCGCATCACCACCGTTCCACCTTTTTATGATCACCCCGCCTATATCTCGGCGCTGGCAGAAAGCATAAAAGAAAAGCTTACTCCTGGCAGCCATCTGCTGTTTAGTTATCATAGCATACCCGAGAGGCACATAAAGAAAAGTGACGTCACCGGCAACCACTGCCTGTGCACCACCCACTGCTGCGAAACGCCTTCACCTGCTCATGCATATTGCTATAGACATCAGTGCTTTGTAACCACCCGGCTCGTAACACAACGCCTCGGAATTTCCGCCGACAACTACAGCGTTTCCTTCCAGTCCAAACTGGGCCGGTCAGAATGGCTGAAGCCATCCACTACTATGCGCATGGACCAGATGCCAACTGAGGGGATCAAAAATCTTTCCGTCGTATGTCCCTCATTTGTAAGCGATTGTCTTGAAACACTTGAAGAGATAGGCATACGCGAAAAAGAGAATTTTCTTAAGGCCGGAGGTGAAACATTTACTTTTATCCCATGCATGAACACCCATCCGGCATGGATAAATGCTGTGATCGACCTGATGGGTATCCAAAAGTGATTCATCTAAATAATAAAATAACAGTTACAATATATTGACAATTAAGGATTAATCACAAATGTATAATTACATAAAAGCGCTCCATATTATTTTCATCGTCACCTGGTTTGCGGGTATGTTTTATATTGTACGGTTGTTTATCTATAATACCGAGGCTGGAGAAAAGGAAGGTATTGAAAAAGAAATTTTGCAGAAACAATTTTCTATTATGATCAAACGCCTGTGGTTGGGTATTACCTGGCCATCGGCCATACTCACTATTATTTTTGGTGGATGGATGGTATCATTTTTCCCGG
>CAYNGS010000451.1:0-3388 GCA_964396625.1 uncultured Flavipsychrobacter sp. | reverse complement strand
ATTTCCAGTTCGATTCCGGGTGGTAGTCGTCGAAAACCCGGGCTATGAAAAATGTACTGGTTGCCATTACTGCCACGTGGCCGGCAAAAAAAGAATTCCTGAAGTTGCCGTTGGTGCGGTAACTCATGTCGAGGGTTGTATTGTATACGTCAGGACGGTATCTATCGACAAAGTAGACAGACGATGCATAGATAACACCTGTGAAGGCAAAGGCCTCTAAATAAAGCAGGCCAATGCTACCTGCATCCTTGCGCATTTTTTTATCAGCAAGCAAAATGAGGGGTAAGGGCATTACGCCGTAAAAAGGATAGTAACTTATTTTATCCATATTAAGGTCGTGATACCTTGTAGCCCAGCGATCAAAGGCAGGAATGTCATTTTTGTTGAGGGCTTGTATTGTTGCCACAGGAGTATTTTTTTTTGTGTAGATGATGGTGAAGGAATAGATCGTGGCTGCCCCGCCTACAACAATTATAGGAACATCTACTTTATAATTCATGTGATACACCTTTCCAGGTTCACCTTTATCAGGTGCATCTGCAAGGCTGTAGTTCACACTATCACGATCCCCATCTAAGACTTCCTGTGCATTCAGCCTTGCAAAAAACAGCGTCATAAATAGCATTTTCTTTAACATAATTATCGGTGCATTGTTTGTGAAAAACAGTTATAAGTTATGATGCTAAAAAGTTGACTACATTAAGAACAATCGGCCCTGGGCAATCGTTAAATTAACCGGCATTAAAATCTGCACACCATTCCCGGCATAAAAATGCCATCGAAATACTGTAAGTTGAACTGCATAGAAATTTTCTCTTTTTTCCCCGACTTCAGGCGAGCATACCGATGGTAGTTGTTAACAACCTGCTTGCCGGTTACGTATCCAAGGCATGCACCAGCGAGAACATCGGTAGCCCAGTGAGCATTCTGGGTAATTCGGCTGATGCCTACGAGAGAGGCTGCAGTGTACGCTACCACAGGAATCAATGTTTCATCTTTGTATTCCTGTGCAAACACCGTAGCTGCTGCAAAGGCTGCGGTGGTGTGCCCTGAGGGAAAAGAGCTGGAAATAGAGGTAGAGCTCGGCCCATGAAAGGTGCCGTTATTTTCCTGCTCTGCTGTAAACGCATTGGGACGTACCCGGCCTGTGATAAACTTGACGACGCTCTCCATGGCGCCTGCTGAAAGGTATGACTGCGTGGCAAGCAAAGTGGTCGTCTTCACTTTATTGCTCTTGAAGATTACCCCGTAGGCGCCAAATGCTGCCAAAGTGTAGACTTCATAAAGCGCGCCAAAATCGGTTATATATTGACTAGTGCTCTTTAAGCCTGGATTGTTAGTCATAAATGTGGTCGTATTCTTCTGAATGGGTTTATCACCGAAAGCAAACAGGGCTCCTTCAACAGCCACAAATCCACCCACTTCCGCCCAGGTCTTTTTTGACGCATGAAACGGACCCGTGACTTCCTGTACCATATCTGTACCCAATAGGACAAAATAGGTCTTGAATGTAATATTTGTCTGGGCAGTGTAGTCTACCTTATTCACGTCATTGATCTGCTTTTCCTCCGGCTTCTCTTCCACCTTATGCAGGCTGTCTAACTTTTTTATAAGTGTATCGGTTTTCTGAGCCATTATCTGGCTGTAACTGAATAAGAACATTGACAAAACGAGAAGTGCTCTTTTCATGGCGACATTTTTATTGATTCTTCATAAGATCATAAATCAGAAAATTAAACGAGTAGAAAAACCATGCCATTATCAAGTTAACTCGTTTAGTGAGAGAATCTTATTGAACAACAAGCAGAGATCAGATTTTCAACGCAAACAACTCTACGCTTTCACTCTTTCCTTTCAGATCGACCAACCCAAGACCAACGGTCTCCCAGCCAAACTCCGTGTCGCCTATGAAATCTTTGGAAAGAATGTACTTTTGATTCAGTTCATTACACACAGATCTGATGCGGGCTGTAGTGTTCATAATATCGCCGCTCATAGCAATGTCCTTTTTAATAATACCGATTTCTCCTACCGTTACCTCGCCTGTATGTATGCCGGCTTTAAATTCCGGCACGATCCCATAACGTTTTCTAAAATACCGGCTGTTGCTTTTGAGCAATTTATCCGAGAGTATCAATGCCCGGATGCAATTGCGCTTATTCGCTGGTTTGTCTTTCCAGGAAACGACAATCTCGTCGCCGACATATTGATAAATGCGGCCGCCATACTCTAAAATGGCGATGGAAACGAAATAAATAAAATCACGTATAAAGCTGAAAAACATCTTGCCGTCTAATTGTTCGGCAATTGGGGTTGAGTCCGTTAGATCAATGAACATAATAATTCGTTTTTCCACTTTGGGCCTGATATATGTGCCGATCAAAATGTCGCTAAAAACACCGGGAGAATATTTTTCGTAAAACTCTATTGCAAGCTGACTGACCAAAAACAATACTACCCAGCCTAAGCTGTGGCTGAGCAACCAGTTGATAGAAGCGGCGCGGCCGAAGAAAGCACTTAATCCCTGGGAAACGGTTCTGTGTAAAACGAAAATAAAATAAGTAAAATGCAGCAAAAAATTCATAACCAATGAACCGATCAGCAGAATACACGTTTTGACGAACAAACTGATAAAAAGAGGAACATCCCGAAAAATGCTTCTGAGCTTAAAGATAAGAATGTAGCCCATCAGCCCACTCATCAAAAAGACAATTATGCCGCGTAGTACGACAGCCTCGTCTGACATAAATAGCGAGGAATTCTCGTTATACAAATTATTGGAAAACCGGAAAAACCGAACCCAAAGCAGGTCCATCGCCGACCAACTTACAGCGATGAGTAAAACCCACCTGTTCTGATATCTTTTAAGAAAAGAAAACCGGGACCCGATCTGGCGAAAAATGCTCATTTTTTGTTTTTTAAATAATTGTATATAGACAATTGACCGTTGGTCTGCTCGATACCCTCACGAATCTCTTCAGCCGAATTGATAACTTCTGTTTTATCATTATCCATCCACTGCAAACTGAAATAGTCCAAAAGCTCCCTGCGGCAAAAAGGGTCTGTCACCGGCGTGCATACCTCGATACGGTAATAAAGATTTTTTGTCATCCAGTCGGCCGACCCGAGAAAAACTTTTGCCTCATTATCGTCTCCGAAAATAAATATGCGGGAATGCTCCAGGTAGCGGTCAACCAGGCGTTTCGATACAATATTGGAACTCATACCTTTTACTCCGGGAATAAGGCAACAAATGCTTCTGACGATCAATTGAATGTTTACTCCTGCCTGTCCGGCCTTATAAAGCAGTTCTATCATCCCCGGCTCCTCAAGATTGTTGATCTTGATACGTATCAATCCGCTGCCTTTTTTCTTTACATTTTCAATT
>CAYNGS010000450.1:0-3396 GCA_964396625.1 uncultured Flavipsychrobacter sp. | reverse complement strand
TCCGAACAAACCGTTTCCTGCTAACGTGGTGATCGTCTGCGCCCGTGAAAAAAAAGACGTTTCAAAAACGATCATCACAGGCAGCAGAAAAAACACAACTGTTTTCATTAAGTAAATTTAACAAATTCTTCTTATACGAAGCCCTTGGCGAGAAAAGAAATCGCATCAATTTGGTATCCGGACATGATATTCCTTTTTGTTGCTTATCCATAACAAACAGCCAAAAAAACTCGTAAAAACAAATTCCGCCTCGCGAATTTTTAGATGTCCTTTCCGTTCTTAACGTCTTCCCATGTTTTGTAAAGCGACTCCTGTTGAGGGCGGTTTGCTGGCAATTCCGCCAGCGGCCGGCATTCTATAAGACTGTCGTGACAATCCTTTGGCAGTATCTGGTATAACTTAGTTCCCTTTGTTTTCCAGGCTATCATTTCATCACTCACCTGCTTTATGATCTTCCCCGGATTGCCCACCACCATACTCCTGGCCGGGATTATGGTTTTCGCCGCCACAAATGTCATAGCGCCGATGATACTTTCATCACCTATCTCGGCTTCGTCCATCAATACCGAATTCATTCCCACCAGTACATTTCTCCCTACATTGGCCCCGTGCACAATGGCGCCATGCCCTATATGTGCACCCTCACGCAGCGTCACCGTCACTCCCGGAAACATATGCACCGTGCAGCTCTCCTGTATATTGCAGCCGTCCTCAATAACGATACCACCCCAATCGCCACGTATTGCCGCGCCGGGGCCCACATATACATCCCTGCCGATGATCACATTTCCGGTCACCGCCGCCAGCGGATGCACGAATGCCGATGGATGCACAACCGGGATAAAGCCTTTGAAGGAATAAAACATAAGCCAAAAGTAAAAATAAAAAACATGTCATGGCTTGCCATGACATGTCTCGGTTATAATACGCTATTCTACTGGTGGTCTTTCGACAGCTTCAGATCGCGCTATTCCATCTCTGGCCTGAAAACACACGCATTTGTTTCCACATTGATCAGTTGGTACTTAAGATAGCTGAGCACCCATACCCGCTTTTTCGGATCCCATTTTATGACGATCGTCCCCTTTACCGCACCGGTTATCGACCCGTCGCTGTATATCGGGTCTACCGTATAGATCACATTCAGGCAATCTCTCCTCAGTTGGGTCGGCTTAGCCCGCACCAGTTCCCGTGCTTCCTCCTTGGCGGCCGACAGCGCAATAGGCTGCTCAGGCGCAAGGTCTCCCGCCTTGTAAAATTTAGGTGCAAGGTGATAGCCATACTTTTCTGATGGGGCTTCGCCAGCATCTTCAAAGCTCTTATCGAACAGTACGGTATCCTTGGCCGGAACCGGCGCCTTCCCTTGTCCGTGAACCGAAAACGCACCCACACATAGGGCTGCCAACATGATCATAATTTTTTTCATGGAGATTATTATTTGTTGTTTAAAAATGAGTTGCTTAACTATTGATTAACCAAAGATAAGAAATACGCTGATTATTAAAAACAAGCCCCGGATTCTTCACAATTAAATAAAAACCCTCATTGGCAAAGACTAAGTGTGCTATGGTACCGGATCATATCCATGCCGGCCCCATGGGTGGCAGGAGAGAAACCTTTTAAAGGCCAGCCACCCGCCTTTGAACGGCCCGTATTTCTTAATGGCCTCAAGCCCGTACGCGCTGCACGTGGGGGTAAAACGGCACTTGGCTCCGAACAAGGGAGATATGGCTCCCTGGTAAAAACGGATAAGGCCAATAAAAAATATGGAAAGTATTTTTTTCATTCGGTTTTTGCCAGTTCCTTCTTCAGTCGTTCTATCCCGTTTGTTATGGCTTCTTTCACCTTCAAGTGGTCGGGCATCGCTGCATCAGTAAAGATAAGGAATAAATGAAGCTGCCTGTCTTCCGGTACGCAAGGGTATAAACCTTGTTTGCTCAGCCGCCACGCTTCCGACATCAGCCTGCGCACCCGGTGCCGGCTCACAGAGCTGTGAAATTTCTTTTTGGGTACCGAAAAGCCGGCAAGCACCGGCGAAAGCTCATTTTCTGCACGGGGCACAAGGTTGTAAATGACCCTTATCGGAAAAACAGAAAACGCTTTCCCGGTGAGGAAAAGCGTATGAATATGCTGCTCTCGCTTGAGCCGCTCATATACCTTGAAAGTATTACGAATGGCAAAGAAATTTTAAAATTTATTTCAGGCGGCTTTCGTCTGATACGGTCAGTTTATGACGTCCTTTTGCACGGCGCGAAGCCAATACTTTACGGCCATTAGCTGATTCCATACGCTTGCGGAATCCATGAACTGTTTTGCGGCTGCGACGGTGTGGTTGATATGTACGTTTCATAATATACTGTTTTGCCCTTTTTCAAGGGAGTGCAAAGGTAATATAATTTGTTGAAGTGTACAAAATAATTGAAAAAAATACAGGTTTTACAGTATAAAGCAAGTGCGAATCGTCAAAACTCAGGCTGATCCTTCATCAGCACTACATAGTCCGAGAATTTTCTGACTCTTTTGTCGTCTATCCGGTCGGTCTCAATCATTCTGTATTTGCAATCGGCTTTATAATATTCATTATAAATGTTATTTATTAGGGTCGTATCAGTAATGTACGGCGCCGGACCGCGAAAAGCTGCATGCCTGTATTCCGGTTTCAATTGCCAGTCGTAACAGTTTTTACATAGCATCGCAATGTCGGCCACCTTTCCACGAAACTGTTTTCTTTTTGCCAGCCGGTAACATAGCGATCGCCAGCCGAGATAAGATTTGCTGCCATGGTTCATTCCGCTGATAACAATGAATTGCTTCACTCCGTCGCGTTCCGTTTGTTTGGTGATGTTGTGATACATCATCTTGTTCCGCTCATCAAAACCTATGTAAGTGTCTACGTTAAACATTATTTCTTCCACCGTCTTAAAGTTCAAACCAAAGTACCGCCGGTACTCTTCTTTATTATTTACAATACTATCCCTGAGTCTTTCATAAATGTTCTCGAGCACATAGCTGCTGTCGCTATGCACCCGCGCCAGTTCCCGAACAGCAACAGTGTCGATATACTCCAATGTCCGAAATATAGTCCCCGGCTTCTCCTTGCCCTTTGGCATCAATAATTTTAAAACCTTCAGAAATTCTATCCGCTCAAAATCCATTCCCCGTATCGTGATCTTGTGCTCCAGTCCCTTATTATAGATATAGAGCTGTTCCCAAAAATCGCGATATGGTTTTCTCATGTAGTATATCAGCGTAGGCTCTTTCAGAAAACTTGTGTCTCCGCTGGCGAGGTACGCGTTATATAAATAGGCAGTGCTATAGCCCGTCTCCATGAACACATCGGTAATGCCGTAACGCCTGTTCAGATATTTTATCAACGCCAGTTTTACCTCCGACACC
>CAYNGS010000449.1:0-3404 GCA_964396625.1 uncultured Flavipsychrobacter sp. | reverse complement strand
AGCTCACTTTCCCATTCCTTTATTAGATCTTGTGAAAATGAAGGAGCAAGCTGTAATTCAACAGTATCATACCTTCGTGTAAAGACATTATCATATCGAAGTTGAAGGCTCTTCATTCCATTTATGGTATTCATTGAAAAAATATGTCCCATTGTATTTTCATCGATCTCTATTCGAAAATCAACAAAGTGCATTACTGTATTTTCATCATCTTGTGTGTTTGCCGTGTAAACGATGAGCCACCTGCCGGACACTGTAATTACACTGAAAGCATCCCGATTTGTTTTCGCTTGTTTTGCAACATTTTCTTTTAATTCAGGAATTATGTCAAGGTTATAGGTGACCTTGTCCGGGTTATTAGTTACGGCCCTTACACGGTTTTCACTAATGTAGTCAACGAGTAGATTCACAATTTTGTAGTTTTTTGTAAATGTAAGAATTGTAACCTGATAGCTACCCACCAAGGAAAAATTGAGCGGCACTCATGTCCTCAAATATTTGTATTCCATCATCAGTCCAAAAAGAATAAACCAACGGAACGCGTTTTATTTTTGTATTTTCATGGCTTAAAAAAACACATGGAAAACGAAATACGAAATACCACCTCTGTTCACCAAATAAATTTAATTCTAAAGAATTGGGCGGGTCAATATGATTTAGATATGCTTATACTTCTACAAGAAGGGATTGGCGTTAGTGTGAAGAAAGGAATTGTAGAAACACCTCTTGTAGGACGGGGTAGCGTGAATGAATATACAGGGCATGATGTATATTCTGTGGAAAGCACAAAAGATTTTAGTGAGGTCAAAGATTTAGTAATTAAATCTATTCGATATAGAAATTTAGTATCCTTCAAGCCTTAATCAGGACTAAATACATTTTCATTGTCTCAACATGCGTTCGTTATCCAAACCCCGGGGTCAATATTTACATTCTAAGAAACGTTATATAAAAGGATTAAGACTCGTTATACACGCCAAGACAGAATCGAACATAACGGCACTTCTTTCTCTCATACTCAAGACGGTTCTAAGGTGAAGTACAAACTACTTACGACCATGCCGGACGAACGGTGTGAGTCAGGATTCACTTCCGATCCCACTCTCGGAAAAACACTATGCGACCTTAAAGGAAGATAAATTCACATGCCGGATGGCGGATTGTTAGACGCGCCAGACAATAACAGCTAATTACAATAGGAAACACGAAGAACTGCGCCTGTGGCTGATTTCAAGAGAGCATAGTGCAAAATCCAGTGCAAGACGCCTTTAAAACTATACTAAAACTACAAAAAAACAAGGAGCTACGAATCAACGTAACTCCTTGACAACCAATCAGTTGTGCCCCGAACAGGAATCGAACCTGCACTACCTTGCGATAACCAGATTTTGAGTCTAGCGCGTCTACCAATTCCGCCATCCGGGCGGCGGGCACTCCGTCATCCTTGTTCGTCAACTTTATTGGCCAACGACCGTTTTAACGGGCTGCAAATCTATCAATTCTTTCCTTAATGCGCAACAGGTATTTTTTCCTGAAATATTGGCCCTTTATCTGCAGCAATAGTGCACTGTCCTTTTCCCCTTTTTCAAAACGCTGCACCAGCAGCCCGGTCGCATCATCCCACAACTCTAATTGTTCATTCAGGCTGTTTACTGCCATTTGCCGCGCATCGTCATTGCCCGGATTTTCTTCATATTCACTTACTGCCTCATTTATATCCATCACCTCCATCAGGAAGGCCGGCGGCAGGCTGTACTTTTCTTCATCTTCCAGCAGGTTATTAATTTTCAGGATATATGCCATAGTTGCGTCGTCATTCCTGAGCGTTTTGTATGCCGCATTATTCATTGCCGACATCCTCAGTGCCTCCGCCAGCTCATGTCCCCCCGCCTGTGCAAACCTGTCCGGGTGGTACAGCCGGCTTAGCTCATAATATTTACTCTTTATCTCCACCTGGTCAGGGCGAAAAGTTATCGGCATATGATACAATTCAAAGTAGTTAGGCATAAATAAAAGTTGGTCTGTGTTATCTTTGCTGCTAAATTACTAAAGATGCTCCGGATAGGCTTGATAAGGGAAAGGAAAAAACAGCCGGATGATCGTGTCGCGTTCACACCAAAGCAGTGCGCCTTTATAAATACTAATTTCCCATCCGTGACCATCGTCGTCGAGCCATCGCCAAACCGGTGTTTTACCGACCAGGAGTATATGGATGAAGGGATACAACTCACCAATGATCTCAGTGACTGCGATATTTTAATGGGCATAAAAGAAGTTCCGGTAGAGCAGCTTATTTCCGGCAAAACCTACTTTTTCTTTTCGCATACAAAAAAGAAGCAACCCTACAATCAAGGCCTGATGCATGCGCTGATAGAAAAGCACATTCGCATGGTCGATTATGAATGTCTTACCTACAAAGATGAGCAGCGCATCCTCGGCTTTGGCCTGTTTGCAGGCATTGTAGGCGCGCACAATGGCCTGCTTGCCTACGGCAGGAAATATGGCCTGTACTGGCTACCGCCTGCCCACACCCTGAAAAATTACAAAGAGCTCCTCGCCGCCTACGAACACTTAAAACTGCCCAATATAAAGATCGTCATGACAGGCTCCGGAAAGGTTGCCGCCGGCGTATTGGATATTTTTACCCAGCTCGATATTGAGTCCGTAGAGCCGGCCGATTTTCTTACACACGAGTACGAATACCCGGTCTACACACACCTTACCGGTGCCGATCTATACGCGCGAAAAGACAATGACCTCTTTTTCAGGGACGATTTCCATTCCAACCCCGAAGCCTACAAATGCCTCTTCTCAAAGTACGTGAATCAGGCCGATGTGCTGATGAACGGCATTTACTGGGAGCATAAAATAGCCAGGCTGTTTAACAAAGAAGACATAAAACGAAATGATTGGCGGCTCAGTGTCATTGCCGATATCACCTGCGATGTAGGCGGCTCTGTACCCATAAATGTTGGTGCCACAACTATTGCTGATCCCGTTTATGGCATCGACCGGGAAACTTTCCAGCGAACAGCCGCCCATCAAAACACCAAAAACGTGATCGACATTATGGCCGTGGATACCTTGCCAAACGAGCTTCCCCGCGATGCAGCCGACTACTTCGGTATGCACCTCACCAAATACATTCTCCCTGAAATTTTAAAAGAAAAAAGCGACATCCTCGATCGCGCCACCATCTGCGAAAACGGCCGTCTCACCAAACCCTATGAATACCTCAATGACTACGCTTACTAAACTATTCAACGAACAACCACTCAACTAATAACCTTCTTCCTCACCACCACCCAGTCCTCAATATCCACATTGAAGGGCATATTGCCCAGCCGCACTATCGCACGCTTATCCCGCAGTTCCGATAGCACACCCACCTGGTGATTTTCTTT
>CAYNGS010000448.1:0-3410 GCA_964396625.1 uncultured Flavipsychrobacter sp. | reverse complement strand
AGCCGTTTGCAAGAGCAAATTGCAGTGCGCCCTCCCCAACCAACATTACATGCGGCGTCTTTTCCATCACCATGCGGGCTACAGAGATCGCGTGTACGATATGTTCCAGGCAGGCTACCGCCCCACATCTGCTGTTCTCATCCATAATGCAGGCGTCCAGGGTCACATGGCCATCCCGGTCTGGTCGTCCCCCCAGGCCCACCGACTGATTGTTAGGATCGGCCTCGGGCACCATGACCCCTTTTTCTACGGCGCGGACCGCCCTGCCACCCGCTTCCAACACATTCCAGGCGGCTACATTGGCTTCCTTCCCGAAATCCCAGGTACTTACAACGATCGGCTCGTTCTTCGTTGTCGGAAACGGTCTTACAGCTGTGGCACCGGCGGATTTGGCGAACAGATTTTTTCCGGCGACCATAGCGGCGGATGTCAGCATAGAAAGTTTAAGAAATTTCCTCCGGTCAGACATTGGGGCATCATTTAAACGAACAAAGTAAAAAAAGAAATGCCCCACCGGGCATAAAAACGCTAATATTTTTTAAAAATAAAGGGACATTATGCGTCTACGAGTTCCTTTGCGTTCTTTATCGCCGCTGCGCTGGGTTGCTCACCGCCTATCATTTTCGCAATTGCGAGCACCCGCTCATCCTTTTGCAACACCTTGATCTTTGTGGAAAGACGTTCATTTTTATCAGCCTCCTTATACACGTAGAAGTGACGTGAACCGCGCGCTGCAACCTGTGGCTGATGCGTGATGCAGATCACCTGGTGATATTGGGCAAGATCGCGCAGCAAAATGGCTACCTGCCGTGCCGCCTCGCCCGAGATGCCTGTATCCACTTCATCGAAAATTAGCGTTGGCATGTGTAATGCCTTTGCGGTGAGCGATTTTATACACAGCATAATGCGGCTCATTTCGCCACCGGACGCCGCTTTTTGCAATAGCTGAAATTGACCGCTCTTATTAGCATCCAGAAGGAACTCTACATTGTCTATGCCGCTCGAGGACGGAGCGATCTCTTCAATTCTAACTTCGAATCGTGCGTTCGGCATACCCACCAGGGCCAGCAACTCATTTATTTTGGTGGTAAACGAAGGCAGCACTTTTTTTCGCCCCGCCGATAATTTTTTTGCTTCGACGAGCAGTTCTTTATAAACTTCACCTTCTTCCCTCGCCAGGCGCTCAATGGCATCATGAATGTCCAAAGTGGCTTTTAGCTCCTCTTCAAATCTTTGTTGCAAGGAGCATAGCCCGGCAGTTGTAGTTACGCTATGCTTCTTCAATAGCTTATAGCCCAGGTCGATCCGTTGCTGCAGTTCCTCCATAACAGCGGGGTCGAGCGACACTTTCTGTTCTTCATTTTCAAGCTCGCCGGCAATGTCTTTCAGTTCGGCCCACACCGATGAAACACGTTCCTGAACGGGTTTGAGCGCAGGCACCAGGTCCGATATTCCCTGCAGTTGCTGGCTGATCCGTTTAAGCTCGTTCACCATAGGTTGTTCGCCTTCCTCCAGTATGATCCTGGAGGCCTGCAGTACTCCAATGATCCGCTCGGAATGTGCCATTTGTTTTAACTGCTGATCTGCGTGCTCTATCTCACCATCCTTAAACGCAGCCTGTTGCAGTTCCGTAAGCAGGTATTGCTTGTAATCGGTTTCTTTTTGCCATTGCGCCAGCCGCTCCCTGTTATCTGTAAGCTGTTGTTTTATTTTTTTGTGCCGATAGTATATTTTCCTGTAATCTTCTGCAGCGGCAGTTGTATTCCCGATAGCATCAAGTGTTTCCATCTGGAAATTATCATCCTCCAATGCCAGGTGCCCAAATTGTTGGTGCAGATCAACTAATAATGAAGTAAGCTTGTTAAGAACGTCGAGTGTGACCGGGGTATCATTTATAAAGGCGCGGGACTTACCGCTTGTATTTATTTCGCGGCGAATGATGCACGGGTTATCCGGGTCAAGTTCTGCCGCAGCAAACGCATTTCTAAAGGACTCATTGGTACTTGTGTCGAAATAACCTTCTATCAGCGACTTTTCATTTTTGTTGATGAGCACAGACGAATCTGCTCTCTCCCCGAGGATCAAAGACAACGCACCCAGTATGATGCTCTTACCGGCGCCTGTTTCTCCGGTCACTGTATTTAAGTGCGCGTCAGGCTCAATTATGAGATGATCGATGATTGCGTAATTCCGTATTACCAGCTTTTGCAGCATGCTCCAAAATTAATAAACCGGGTATTAAATGTGGTTAATTATCCCTTATATTCTTTAAGCGCTGCTTCGAGGCAATCCATGGCTGCATTTATGTCATCCTTGTTGAGTACATAAGCAAGGCGCACCTCGTTTTTCCCTTTGCCGGGTGTTGCATAAAAGCCGGCCGCGGGGGCCATCATCACCGTTGCGCCGTTATGTGAAAAACTTTCCAGCAGCCATTGGCAGAATTTCTCGCTGTCTTCAACAGGAAGTTGGGCCATTGCGTAAAAAGCGCCGCCGGGCAGGGGGCATTTTACCCCATTCATTGCCTGCAGCCGTTTCACCAGCAGGTCACGGCGAGAGGTGTATTCTGCGTGTACCTCGTCGAAGTAATTTGCCGGCAGATCTACGGCTGCCTCGCCAAGTATTTGCGCAAACGAAGGTGGGCTAAGACGAGCCTGTGCAAACTTCATAGCGGCATCAAGCACGGCCTGGTTGCGGGTGACAAATGCACCAATGCGGCCGCCGCAGGCACTGTAACGTTTCGAGATCGTATCCAGCAATATCGTATTTTCTTCCATCCCCTCAAGGGTCAGCGCAGAAATGTGCTTTGCACCGTCATAGCAAAATTCGCGGTACGCCTCATCGCTGAAAAGGAACAGGTCGTGCTTCAGGCAGATTTCCCTGAGCACATTCAATTCATCAGCACTATATAAGTAACCAGTCGGGTTGTTCGGATTGCAGATCATTATCGCCTTGGTGCGGGTGGTCACTGCTTTCTCGAACACGTCTATGGGGGGCAACGCAAATCCTGTTTCTATACTGGATGGAATAGGCACAACTTTTACGCCGGACCCTGTAGAATATCCGTTATAGTTGGCGTAAAACGGTTCCGGAATAATGATCTCATCACCCGGGTCCAGGCAACTCATAATGGCAAACATGATCGCCTCAGATCCCCCGGTCGTCACGATTATCTGGCTCGCTGTAACATCAATATTATTTCTCTTGTAATACTCAACCAGCTTTTTGCGATAACTGTCAAACCCGGGACTTGGACTGTATTCCAAAACCTTCATATGAGTATTGCGCACGGCATCAAGGATCGATGGCGGGGTTTCTATGTCAGGCTGCCCGATGTTAAGGTGGTAAACCTTAGTGCCTCTTTTCTTTGCGGCGTCAGCGTATGGAACTAATTTACGTATGGGAGAAGGTGG
>CAYNGS010000447.1:0-3423 GCA_964396625.1 uncultured Flavipsychrobacter sp. | reverse complement strand
TCGTCTGGGGCTCCGTAACTGAACTTACTCTTTGTGCTAACTGCATCTGTTTACTATAGGTATTGGCTAACAAATATACACATTTTATAGAATGGCGTTATTGATACAGCGTGGAATGCACAATGAAGCTCCGCCATTTACATTATTTCATTTTATCTATATATTTGGGTAAGAGCTAAGCGACACTGCTTGAAAATGCACTGGCAGTCGGAAGTTCTACAGAGTTGAGCCAGTAGCTCAAAAAGTTGCTGATCTTTCTTTCCGTCATTTCGCGCGATGCCGGCTTCAGGATGTATGAATTTGCACCCAGCCGGTAGCTTTCATTAACCTCTGCCTCAAATGCTGAGCCACTGATCATTACCACCGGTATCATTTTCAACGCCGGATGTGACTTTATTTGCCTGAGCACGTCCATACCGCCGCCGGCCGGCGCATTTTTATCAAGAAGTATCAGCACAGGCAGAGGTTGCCCATTGGTCAGGCAATTTCGCAGAAAGGGTAAGACGTCGTCAG
Organism: uncultured Flavipsychrobacter sp.; assembly: GCA_964396625.1. GTDB lineage: Bacteria > Bacteroidota > Bacteroidia > Chitinophagales > Chitinophagaceae > Nemorincola. The sequence continues at coordinate 2,910 of CAYNGS010000447.1, read as the reverse complement.
AATTAGTTAGAAACTCAAGGCCAATATTGTGATCATTTTCCGCAAAGAACGACCGGGTAATGTCACGATCGTCTTCATCGTCCTCAAGCATCAGTATGTATGGGTTTGGCTGTTTCATCACATCAGGTTTTGGCTATACCAAAAATAAGGAATTTTCAAAAAAACTTACACCTTGCCGGGTTCCACAAATTCGTTATTCAACTCGCCAATGTATGCAAGTATCTCCTTCCTGCCCAGAAATTTTACAGCGCTGGTCATAAAACTGCGCGGAATGAATTCCCACTCCTGTTTCATTGCGTTGATAAACAGGCGTGCGTGCTTTGCAGCTTCGCGTTGGGTTGTTTTGTCCGCCTTGGTAAAGATCATGTTGAAGGGAATGCCCCATGCCCCTAAGCGCCTGATAAACTCTATATCCAGGTTTTGCGGTTCGTGCCGGCTGTCGATCAGCACAAAAACAGTTACCAGGTTGGTACGGTGCTGCAGGTAACCTGCAATCATTTTCTCCCATTTGGCGCGCTGTGTTTGAGAAACCTTCGCAAACCCATAGCCCGGAAGGTCAACGATATAAAACGAATTGTTGATGAGAAAATGGTTTATGAGCTGCGTCTTGCCCGGGGTATTGGATGTTTTCGCCAGTTTTGACTGGTTGGTGAGCATATTGATAAGTGAAGACTTGCCCACGTTCGAACGGCCTATGAAGGCGTATTCAGGCCTGTCGGGCCTGGGGCAGCCCTCTACCGATGGACTGCTGATAACATATACTGCTTTTGTAATTTCCATTGATTATATATTTCCGGCGGGAGCATTCCATTTTGCTCTTTCCGTCAGCTGACTTTTTACTTTTGACTTTAACCGTACTTTTGCGGTAATGCAACCAATACCAGGCAGCAACCCTGCCACTAACGTCGTACCAGATGCCGCGTCAAATTTAAGCAAGAAAGCCCAAGTAGCGGAGATGTTCAATAATATATCAGGCCGCTACGATTTTCTTAATCATTTTTTGTCGCTCGGTATCGACAAGGGATGGCGAAAAAAAGCGATCGCTGAAGTTGCTAAGGCTAACCCAAAAAACATTCTCGATGTTGCTACCGGCACGGGCGACCTTGCTATTGCAGCTGCCGCGCTGAAGCCAAATAGGATAACCGGCCTGGATATAGCCGACCAGATGCTGGAGGTAGGCAGAAAAAAGATAGCCGCACAGAATCTGTCGGGTATGATCAGCATGCAATCAGGCGACAGCGAAGCCATGCCATTTGCTACCGGGGAATACGATGTGGTCATGTGCGCTTATGGCGTCAGGAATTTTGAACACCTGGAAGCCGGCCTAACCGAAATGTGCCGGGTGCTAAGGCCGGGTGGCAAGGCGGTAATTCTGGAATTCTCGCACCCTGCCCGATTCCCGGTAAAGCAAGCATACCTTTTTTACTTCAGATACATACTGCCCTCACTGGGCAAGCTGCTGTCCAAACACAGCCGGGCTTATACATACCTTAATGAGTCTGTTATGGCTTTCCCGGAGGGAAAACGATTTTGTGATATACTTACCCGGTGCGGCTTTAAAGATGCAAAGGCGAGGCCACTGACGTTTGGCGTCACAACACTCTATACTGCATTCAAATAGATGTAGCTAAGGCTTACTTATTTTCCCTCATGGTTTTTAACGCTATGGCCCACTTATAGAGTTCATCAAGCACAGCATTGGCCGATTTGTCGAGCCCCTCGTCGCTATTGAACTTTCCATGCTCATCAATTCGTTTTGTAAAAGCGGGAATGTGAACTGCAGCATTTATGGGCATCATGTTTACCGCTGTTATTACCTGCTTCAGCGCTTCCACCGCCCGTGTACCACCCGATACGCCGCCATAGCTTACAAAGGTCACGGCCTTGTAGTTCCACTCCTGATACAGATAATCGATGGCATTTTTTATGGAGGCCGGGAAACTGAAATTATATTCAGAAGTAACGATAACAAAGGCATCTGCCGCGTCTATCATGGCGCTCCAGTCCTTTGTATGCTGGTGCTCATATTTTTTGAACCTGGGGTGCTGGGTCTCATCAAGAAATGGCAGGTTTATGACGGCCAGGTCTAAAAGCTCCACGTTAAAATCGGGGTGTTTTACAGCAAGATCATAAAACCACGATGATATTGACGGGCCCTTCCTGGCAGGCCGGGTACTGGTGAGAATTATTTTCAGATTGATCATAATGGCATATTAAAAAACTAAAGGTGCATCCAATAAGCTCCTCAACAAAATTAAACAAAAACGGCAGCCATATTCGGCCGCCGTTATAATGTTTCTTTATGTTGCAATTTAGTCTCTCCTGTTCCCCAAAAGCCTTAAAAGCATGAGAAAGAGGTTCAGGAAGTCGAGGTATAGTTGCAAAGCACCCATGATTGCCAGTTTCCTGGTATCATTTACAGACGTCCCTTCATACTCAAGGCCCATACCAATGCGCTTAAGCTTCTGTGTATCATAAGCGGTAAGGCCGGTAAACACAGCCACGCCAATGATGCTGATCAGGTAATTCAGCGCCGGGCTTTTTAAGAAGAAGTTGATCAGACAGGCAACTAAAATTCCAATCAGTCCCATCGTCAGTATACGACCAAAAGAAGTGAGGTCCTTGTCGGTAGTGTAGCCCATAAACGCCATTACGCCAAACATGGCCGCAGCCGCTCCGAAACATCCGATCACAGATCCTGAAGTGTAGACCAACAGTATAAAGCTTAAGCTTATACCTGTTATAGCCGCATAAAACAAGAACAGAAATGTAAGCACAGGCGCGGAAAGTTTGTTAAAGCCAAGACTCATGAGGAAAACAAACCCGATCGGTGCAAAGGTGACGATCCAGCCCAGCGTGCTGGGGCGCAATACTCCGCTCTCGGTCTGCACATACAACTCCTGCAGCAGT
>CAYNGS010000446.1:0-3447 GCA_964396625.1 uncultured Flavipsychrobacter sp. | reverse complement strand
AACCTTACAGACCTTAAAAATCTCGTGCCGGGTACCCGGTTGATTTTTCCACCTATTGCAAAATGAAAATATGCCGCTGAGCCAGTCATTACCGGGAACACAGGATACAGACTTAGTCACGTTTACCATTAAGGTAAATGGCGACGCAGTCAGTATGCAATACCAGGTGGCTTCGATACTTGTAATAAAAGAGGTAAACCGTATACCGCTGGCACGGCTCATCATTTATGATGGCGATGCCGCTGCTCAGGATTTTTCGGCAAGCAATGAGCAAACGTTTATTCCGGGAGCAGCGCTTGAGATAACAGCAGGTTATCATTCCGACGAGGCGACGATTTTTAATGGTATCATTCTCAGACACAGTATCAAGATTCGAAAAGACCGGTCGCCGGCGCTCATTCTCGACTGCAAGGACAGCGCAGTAAAAATGACAGTCGCCAGGAAGAATAAATATTTCTACGATAAAAAAGATAGTGACGCGATCGAAGATATTATAGGCGCATACAGTCTCGATACTGACATCGAAGCTACCGATGTGCAACACAAGGCTATAGTTCAGTATGACTGTACAGACTGGGATTTTATTATTTCAAGACTTACTGCCAATGGGAAAATATGCCTTGTAAGTGATGGTAAGGTAACAACTAAAAAGCCGTCATTAGACGGGTCCACGGTTTTAGATGCCGTTTTCGGTTCCACCATTCTTGAGCTGGATGCAGACATTGACGCTCAAAACCAGTATGCAGGGTTGAGCGCCAAAACATGGAGTGGTGCTAACCAGGAGATCACGTCAGTAGATGCGAATGACTCCACACCTGACGGCAACGGTAATCTTCAGGCCGGTGATCTGTCTGGTGTGCTCGATACCGGCCAATACGATCTGTTTGTTGGCGAGGAGGTTACGGAAGATGAACTGCAGGGTTGGGCTGACGCAAGGCTGCAATTGGCACGGCTGTCCCGATGCAGGGGCAGAGTAAAGTTTAACGGCTACGCGACCATTTATCCTGGCGATCTGATAAGCCTCGGTGGAGTGGGGGATCGGTTCAACGGTAAGGTTTTCGTTTCAGCGGTGCGACACGAGATTGCAAATGGAGTTTGGACGACCGAAGCGCAATTTGGCTTAGCCGATGAGTTATTTACCCGGCTGCCGGGCGTTAGTTCCTTCTCGGCTGCCGATCTGTTGCCGGCCGTACAGGGCCTGCAGATAGGAATTGTGACTAAGTTAGAAAGCGATCCCGATGGGGAGGACAGGATACAGGTTCGCCTGCCGATAATCGACCCAGGTGAAGACGGCATCTGGATGCGGGTCGCTTGCCTCGACGCGGGTAACAACCGGGGCACGTTCTTCAGGCCCGAGATCAGCGACGAAGTGGTTGTTGGTTTTTTAAATAATGACCCACGAGCTGCTGTAGTGCTTGGCATGCTGAACAGCAGTGCAAAACCTGCGCCACTCCAGGCGTCTGATCAGAACAACGAGAAGGGGTACGTTTCCAGGAGCGAAATGAAAATGATCTTTAACGACGATGAGAAGTCGCTGGTTATCGAGACCCCCGGAGGAAAAAAAGTTACCATCAGCGACAACGATGGCATTGTGAAACTGGAAGACGAAAATGGCAATAAAGTTTCTATGGATTCCTCGGCCATCACCTTGGAAAGTGGAGCTGATATAAGTATTAAGGCGACAGGCGATCTGACGATTGAGGCGACAAATATAACCCTTAAGCCTTCCAGCTCGTTTTCGCTGGATGCAGGCGGGGCTTCAATGAAGGCAGACGCTGGCAGTATGTCCCTGTCTGCTCCGTCGTTAAAAGCTGAAGGCTCTGGTACAGCAACCTTAAAGGGAGGAGTCGTGATGATCAATTAGAAAATAGTAAAAAATTTAAATCTATAAATATGCCCCTTGCAGCACGGCTCACAGATATGCACGTATGCCCGATGGTAACTCCGCCGGGTGTGCCGCATGTAGGCGGCCCGATCGTCGGCCCCGGCGCCCCGACAGTGTTGATCGGTGGTGTGCCCGCGGCGGTTTTGGGAGATGCCTGCATTTGTACAGGGCCACCGGATACGATCGCAAATGGTTCGTCCACAGTGCTGATCGGCGGCAAGCCCGCAGCAAGAATGGGCGATCCGACTGCACATGGCGGGTCAATTATTTTAGGATGTCCAACAGTAATTATAGGAGGATAGTATGGCTGATTCATTTTTAGGAACAGGGTGGAGCTTTCCACCGCAATTTAACAGCTTCTCGGGCGAGGTGGCGCTCACTAGCGACGAACTGGATATTCAGCGCAGCTTGCAGATTCTCCTGTCCACAAGAAAAGGTGAGCGGGTTATGCTTCCTGATTATGGCTGCAATCTCGACGACATGGTCTTTGAGCCTATGAACACAACATTTAAGACGCACATGGCCGAAATGATCACAACCGCCATTTTGTACTACGAAGCAAGGATCGACGTCGAGAATATTACGATTGACGATAGCAGGGATGCAGATGGAGTAATACTGATCGTACTTGAATATGTAATTAGTGCCACAAATTCGCGATTCAATTTTGTTTACCCATTTTATAAAAACGAAGGAACAGAAATAAGATAATGGCAGATAATTGTTTTGATACTGATCTTCTTTTACACGATGGTGTCAGCCAGAGTCAGCGGCGTCCTGCGGCGCTGCCGGCAAGCTATGTGAAGGTTGACGAACGAACAGTGGAGGATCTTATTCTTTTTGCAAAAAAATATGGCTTCTACTTAAACTATTTTGATCTTACTAATGCTGTGGCAGGGGACTGGGGAGACTTTATGTCGGCCGATACAGCCGTGGCAATATCATTTGTCTCTGATTGGGATGCGAAAAATTTTGCGGTCTACCTGCAGAATATTTTCGCCGAAATTCACGAAGCCGGTTCTGATGCCGCAGCGCAGCAGAAACTGAAGTTCGTTTTCGACTTTATTTTTTCACTGGCCGTAGATATCGATAGAGTGGTAAAATTATTGCCGTCCGATATAAGTTATGCTAACTACCTCAGCGTTGCTATTGTCTCAGGCCTGAAATCCCCGCTGTCGCTTATATGGTACTATTATAATCAGTTCAAAACCCTGGTAAATACCACATCCACATTAACGGATGGTATGATGCCGCTCGAAGATATTACCCTGGTACAGGATTTCGATCCCGCCAGCCTCGGTGCTAATTGGAAAGATGCCGCGGGCAATCCGCTGGTCATTACCGGCGACATACCTGCGATAACCAGTATCGACAATACCGCTTCCATAAAAGACCAGATCGGGCAGCTTATTTCGCATAATCTTTTCACAGGCCCGGTAAATGCTTTTATCGACGCCATGAGCAAGATCGTTACCAGCTCTCCTGCGTATCTTGAGGAAGTAATGGCGGATTATCCAGCGCACACGCCGCACTATGCATTGTTTCTCGCATTCCTCCGGTTA
>CAYNGS010000445.1:0-3451 GCA_964396625.1 uncultured Flavipsychrobacter sp. | reverse complement strand
TGTTCCACTCCTGTTCGTTATCCAGGATGCCATACATAACCAGCTCGGCAAACAACTTATCGCCAATAGTGAAGAAGTCGTCGCGGCCAAGATAATCGAGATCGGCATCGCAGATTATCTCTTCGAGCCTGTTGTGCGGGGTCTGCGGAATCTGGGTTGCCATGATCATGCCGCATATCTGCTCTATCTGTGCTGATGTATATTCGAAGTTTGGCAGATTTTCTTTGGCAAGATCGCAGGAAAGGCGTTCGTGGTCTTTCTGAGATATCAGAAAGCCCGAGTCGTGAAATAACACAGCGGTAAGCAAAAGTGTTAGTTCCTCCCCTTTTATCTTTTCCAGTTTGGCAAGGTTTTCGGCAGCGGCATACACATCCTTGATATGGCCCAAACTGTGGTAAGTCAGATTTTTGGTTAATTCTTTTCTGAGCTTACCGATGATAAATTTTTTGACCTTTTCAAACTGCATGTTGTTACAGGTATTTTGATAAAGCTTTAAAAATATAAAATTAATGTATAGTGCCTGTAAATTTAGCAAAATATATTTTAAATATGAGGTGAAATGATATGTGAATTTTGAGGTGGTTTTTCGGGTGGCTTGTTTACTGAGCCCATTGTCTTCAACAGGGAGCGAAAGCCCAAACTCCCGCTTTTTAGAATAGTGGAGACATTAATAATATTTTTTACCTTGCCATATCTATAAGGTCACCATGAAATTTCATTTTAGTATATTTTTTATTCTTTTAACGTTTTTGGCGGCAGCGCAGAAAGGGGAGCAGCGGGTCATTGATTCGTTGCATCGACAATTGGCCGGTGCCAGGGAGGATACGAATAAGGTCAGGCTGCTTAACGACCTGGCCTCATGGTATCATACGGTAGACCCCGTGGAGGGAATAAAATATGGCAAGGAAGGGCTGGCGCTGGCTGAGGAGCTGAAATGGAAGCCGGGTATTGCCGATGCCAGCCATGGGATCGGTATAAACTATCAATACAAATCTGACTATCCGACGGCGCTGGAATATGACTTCAAGGCGCTGAAACTTTTTGAAGAAACGGGCGATAAACGCGGAGCAGCCAGTGTAATGCGAAATATAGCGAGCGTGTACCAGTACGAGAAAAATTATCCCAAGGTGCTGGAGTATAATTTTATGGCGCTGAAGATAAACGAAGAGCTGGGCGACAAATCCGGTCTGTCTGCAGCCCTGAGCAACATAGGCATTTTCTATTTTTCGCAAAAGGATTATCAGCAGGCTCTGGATTATGACTTCAGAGCCCTGAAGGTGTGCGAAGATGTCAATAACAAGAATGGCATTGCATCGAACGAAGGCAATATAGGTGATACCTACAAGTATGTGGGCGACTATGCGAAATCACTGGAATACTCTCTGAAGTCGCTGAAGCTGATGGAGGAACTCGGCGATAAGTATGGTATTGCCATAGACCTCGGCAATATAGGTGAGGCATACTATGCTGCAGCTACGGATACATCTGCAAAGACAAAACCGGAAAAGATGATCAGCGGCGGCAGGACCGCCAATCTGCAAAAAGCGATCGAGTACCTGGATAAGAGTATTGCGGCCAGCAGGGAGATAGACCAACTGGATAACATCATTGAGTTCAACGAATACTTGTCGGAAGCCTATGAGCACGCGGGGCGATACCGGGAGGCGCTGGTAAGCTACAAGCAGTACTCGCAGATGAACGACTCCGTGTATTCCGCAACCAACGGCCAAAAGATAAGGCAGGAAGAACACGCACACGAACTGGAACTCAAGGATCGCGACCTGCAGATAGCCCAACTGGCCCTGACCAAGCGGCGCAATGAACGGGTGTTTTTCATTGCCGGTATTGCCATACTGCTGCTGGTGATCGTGATCATACTGAGAAACTACTATACCCAGGCAAATACGAACAGGCTGCTATCAAAGGCCAACAGCCTGCTGCAGAATGAAAAGAAGCGGTCTGATGACCTGCTGCGCAATATTCTGCCGATAGAGGTTGCTGAGGAATTAAAGGCAACCGGCAGCGCAGTGGCAAAACACTTTGACCATGTGACGGTGATGTTCACGGATTTTGTCAACTTCACGCAGGCGGGAGAGCGGATGAACCCGCAGCAACTGATAGAGGAACTGCACACCTGTTTCAAAGCATTTGATGAGATCATAGGCAAGTACAGCATCGAGAAGATAAAGACGATAGGCGATGCCTACCTGGCCGTATCCGGGCTGCCGGTGACAGACGCAAACCATGCAGATCATATAGTGGCAGCAGCCCTGGAGATAAGCGGCTATATGCATCACAGAAATCAGATTATGGGGAACAAGACCTTTGAGGTGAGAATAGGCATTCACAGCGGCAGTGTGGTGGCCGGAATTGTAGGGGTGAAGAAGTTTGCTTATGACATATGGGGTGATACCGTAAACACTGCATCGAGAATGGAAGAAAGCAGTGGGGCCGGTAAAGTGAATATCTCGCAGACGACCTACGAACTTGTGAAGGATAAATTTGACTGTATGTATCGCGGGGAGATAGAGGCTAAGAATAAGGGCGGGCTGAAAATGTACTTTGTTGAAGGGCCGGTAAAGGAATGATTTTTATAGATTTAAAACACGTGGTATGGAATTTAAAAAGGTGAAAGCATTTATCCTCAAGAAGCTGAAAAAGGAGCTTCCGAAAAACCTTACGTATCACAGTGCAGAGCACATAAAGGACGTATACCGGTCTGCCAAGCTGCTGGCGAAGATGGAGGGAGTGGATGGCGAAGATCTGACTCTGCTGCTGACGGCAGTATTGTTTCACGATTCGGGCTTTCTGTGGCAGCAGTATGAACATGAGCGTGTGTCTTGCGAGATAGTGAGGGAATACCTTCCTGCCTATGAATATACCCACGAACAGATAGAACGTATTTGCGGCATGATCATGGCCACGAAGATACCGCAGACGCCACACAACAAACTGGAAGAGATCATTTGCGATGCCGACCTGGACTACCTGGGCAGGGACGATTTTTTCAAGATCGGTAACGGGCTTTATGAAGAGTTGTGCATGTATGGCATGCTGAATAACGAAACCGACTGGAACAAACTGCAATCCCGCTTTTTGGAGAAGCACAAGTATTTTACAGCATCGGCCAAGAAACTGAGAAAGGAAAAAAAGCAGGAATATATTGACATGGTGAAGGCCAAGCTAAAAAGTGAGAATGCCGGTGGGCAAGGTTGAGATGACAGTGAGTTGAAGATATAGTGTGCTGATAATGTGGCAGATAGCAGGGCGGAAACAAGCTTACGGCAGTCAAATAGACGATTCGGGGATATTTGTTTATTTTAGGCTATAAATCACCCTCACTATGAAAAGGCTTTTTACAATTCTCTTTATTGTTTATCCGCTGCTTATATATGCCCAGCGACAAGGGCGTCAGTATGTTGATTCCCTTACAAAAATACTTCCCGGTTTA
>CAYNGS010000444.1:0-3452 GCA_964396625.1 uncultured Flavipsychrobacter sp. | reverse complement strand
GATCCCTGATTCTTTCCTGAATACTTTCAGCGCTGCGTTAAATGCGGGAGCCTCCAGCGACTCGATCACGATCACCTGCGCCGCCGAGAGCCGGCCGAGGAATTTTATCGTGTTTTTAAATAAAACGGACACGGTCAGCAATTTACCCACGAACTACATCATAAACTATATTTGGTCTATACCGGCAAACGCAACCATTGTTACCATGCAGATACCTAAACAGGACTTGGTGAATGCCGGGTTTGCCAGCGGATCTACCGTTTATTTTGCTGCTTACAGTTATGTCGTAAACGATGCGTCGTATTACGAGGATCAGAATACGGCAAGAAACGTTTATTTCGCTGTTAATCCTCATCCGCTGCTGGGTAGTGCCGTTGCCCCTTAAGACGCTACCTGCAGATGTCATTTTATCGGTTCAACGACATAGCCGTTCTTCCTCAGCAGGCTGATAACGCCGTTACTGCCCCACAGGTGGCCGGCGCCCACGGCAAAGAATACCGATGAAACAAGCATCTTATCGGACATGCGCGAGATCCATTTCTTATTCCGGTCGTCAAGGAACATGCCCATGTCCCCGGCCATGTCTTTAGCGCTCATCAGCAGGCTATAAATGGCCGGCAGATCTTGCTTTTTGTAGGCGGCAATGATCTGCTGGTATTCGGTATCACTGCCGGTATGATTTTGGATTTCCTCCATCACCGACTTGATCACAGAATCGGTAGGTATGCCGGCCAGCACATTAAGCTGCTCCTGCGCAGTTTCAAGGCCTTGTATTTCCTTATTATCTCCGAGAGCCTGCTTCATAAGTCGCTCTTCGTATGATACAGGCTCTTCACAGGTGCCGCCGCTGGTGGTGATAATACTTTCCAGCATTACCGGCTTCATCTTGCTGATCATTCCGATATCCATGCCCAGGCTATCCTTCACATATTCCTTTAGTATTTTGTACTGCTCCGCGGTAAAGTAATCCTCAAGTGTCTTTCCGGTTGTGTCCAGCATTCCTGCGGTTACCTGCATCATCACCGACGGGTCGTTGAGATTCATTTCAAAACACACTTTGTCGCTTTTCGCAAAGCTCTCCTTCATCTGGTCGGTCCACAGATAGTCGCCCGGGCATATAAGGTGTATGGTGCCAAAAAGATAGGATGGTTTAGTAAGTTTTTTACCCGTGATGCGCCACAGGAGAGATTTGTCTTTGGGGCCGGCCTTTTGCTCTGCCACCGATGAGTAGCTGCTGATCAGCGCCAGTATGCCCGCGAGAAAGGTGATAATTCTTTTCATTTTATAAAGTTAAGTGGTGTGCGGGGGAAAAAGGGCAAAAGGTTAAATGGTTAAAAGGGTAAAGGGTAAAGGGTTGAAAGGTGGATGGGGTAAAAAGGTTAAAAGAGTAAAGGTTAAATGGTTAAAAAAGGGTAGGGCGCTGACAGTATTTATATTATTGTATTTTTGCAATGCTACAAAACCGGGTTATCGCTCCGATCGTATCGGGGAGGAAAGTCCGGACAGCAAAGAGCAGCGCACTACCTAACGGGTAGGCCCCTCCCGATAGCTATCGGGGCCGGGAACAGACAGTACCACAGAAAATAACCGCCACGGCTTGCCGGGGTAAGGGTGAAAAAGTAGTGTAAGAGACTACGTTATCCATTGGTGACAATGAATAAGGGTAAACCTTGCGTGCTGAAATGCCAAGTAAGCGGATGCCTGAGGGCGGCTCGCCCGATGTCCGTGGGTTGACAGCTAGAGGTGCTGCGTGAGCAGCATCCCAGATAAATGATAGCCTCCCGACTTGTCGGGAACAGAATCCGGCTTACAGGTTTTGTAGTTTTTTCGGAAAATAGTAAGGCGGTGTTTTTTAGCACCGCCTTTTCTATTTCTTATTACTCACAGTTCACACTCACTTTTTTCGTTTTCATGTTTCGGTTTTTTAGTTTACCGATATTTCATGAGCCGATGGTTCGCTTACTTCCTTCTTAGGCAAGGTTATAACCAGTACACCGTCGGCATACTTAGCGGCTATCTTTCCCGCATCGATCTTCTCGTTAAGGTTAAAGCTCCGTTTGAACGACTTCATACGATATTCGGTTCTGAGCCATTTGCCTTCTTCTTTTTCTTCCTTGTTTTCTTCTTTTTGCTCAAAAGAGATGTTCAGGAGATTCTTATCGATGTTGATCTTAAAATCCTCCTTTTTGAGGCCAGGAGCAACCAAGCTCAGTTCGTAGCTTTGGTCCGTTTCTTTAATGTTTACGGGGGCCGTGTACGCATTCACTTCTTCATTGATGCGTGCCCATCCGTTTTGAAATACGTCTTCCATCAGTCCGCCTATAGTGCGTGGCGTAATAGCATAATTCCTTTTGTAGTACATAGCATTTTGTTTTGCTATTACCATTGCAAACAAGGTGCCACTCGACGAAAGAAGACTTTTTGGCATTATTTTGAGAAAGTAAATGACATAGTGGCCGTTATTGTGCTTTTTGTTTTACTGTAAACAGCTTTGCCATGAGCTTATTGTCACTTTCCCTGTACATAGATACAGTCATTTTTAATTTGTTGTCGTCGATGAGCTGAGCATCATTAAGTTTAATAATTATGCGATCGCTGGCATTGCAATTGGCAAAATAAAAGATGTCGCGGTGAACGGTGTGATATTCGCTGTCGTAATCTTTCATTTCCATGGTGGTTTTGAAAAACTCGGAAGCACAGGTATCTGCGATTATTGGATAGCTGGCAAAATACAGCAGCCCGACACCGTTTATCTCGAAGTGCGGATTGATCGTGTATCGCGAAGATTCAAGGGTAGCATTTGAGTTTTTGAAGTAGTACTTGCCGGACTGAACCCCGTTTATCAACCCTTTTTTAAACAGCCTGTGCTCATTGTAAAACTCGGGTGTCCTTTCCAGTTCTTCCACGTGATTGACATTTTCCTCCGGATTGCTCTTAGTGATCTGCGAATTGTCGTTTGCTTTACGGGCTGAGAAGCTGGTCATCAGGTTTGCTTTCAGTGATTTACCGTTGCACTCACCCTTCACTGAGCTGTAGTAAGCGTAGTTGCCGTAGCGCTTGATCGCGCCTTTCAGTTGAAGGATCTCATGCTCGTGAAAATCGTTCAGCGGATCGATAGAATAGCTGACGCGTACGAAGGCGGCGTAGAGGCGATTTCCCTGGCTGTCTGTAAACTCAGATGACTTCTGGTTCAGGCCGTGGCTCAGCATTTCCCAGTGCATATCACCCATTTCTTTAAGCAGCCAGTTTTCAGACAGCGCTGAGTTCGCCATTTGCGGCATCTTTATTTCCTGGCTTCTTTGGGTGTTTATTTTTGCGTCAGGAACGATCGGCCGGTCCTGCAGGCCGCGCTTAAAATTACAATAGCCAAGTGCTTCAGACAGATTATTGAAACCGAGCCAGGTGGTGTCCGGTATCTCAAATCCAAAGTAATTTTCAAGCGCATCGCGCAG
>CAYNGS010000443.1:0-3461 GCA_964396625.1 uncultured Flavipsychrobacter sp. | reverse complement strand
AAGTATCTTGACCGCTGGGTAGACATAGACTACTTCTTCGTCAGGAAAGTCCTGCTCACCAAGTACTCCTACGCATTTGTAGTGATGCCCGGAGGCTATGGCACCATGGACGAATTTTTTGAAGCAATAACCCTCATACAAACCGGCAAGTCTATGCGTTTCCCGGTGATATTGATGGGCAAAGCATTTCACGAAGAGCTCTTCAAATACATTCAGAATATGGTGGAAGAGAAAACAATAAGTCCCGAAGACGCACATTTGTTTCTTTTCACCGACTCCATCACCGAGGCAATTGCCCACATCAACAAGTATGCTATAGAGGGATTTGGATTGAAAAAGAAGAGAAAAATGACGCCATTCAGCATCCTGGGAGAACGCAAATACTGATCATAAATATTATTGGTTAGAGGCGCATCCGGATCCGGATGCGCCTCCTGCTTTAAGGCATCAGTTCATCACATTCACTTCAAACGTAAGCGCGTGTGGCAGTTCGGTGGGGCGAGGGCTCACTTTGGTTTGCTCCAGGTAAAAGAGATCGGTCATGTAAATATCCACAAAGCTCATTTTTGCCTTCAGCGAAAAAAGATAATCGGGATAGCTGTCGCCGGGGAAGATGAAAGCGACTGCTTCCTTAAAACTTTTGATCGCGTCCTTGATACCTTTCTGAGAATGCGTTACCTCGTTTAGGTGCAGCAGTGTACAGGTATCGCAGGTACTGTCATCGGCTTCATGCACAAAATAGACAGTAGTCCTTCTCTGCAACCGCACATATTCCAGTACTTCCTCCACGAGGAACATACATTGATGTATGTATGTATTAACAAGCACTTCCGACTTCTTCTTTTTCAACTGCCCGATGTTTTCTTTTATGCCATCGCACAGTATCTCTATCTCAAAGTAAATGTCGTCCTCGATACGCGACATTATCTCGTAAACATGTCCTGAATTATTAAAATTAAATGATGAGTTTTCCATATCATATATCTTTTATCAAAAGTATCTCTACCTGTATATGTGAAAAATGATTGCCGACATGACGAAGCATGATATTAGTCAATTAGGGAAACCGGCCGGAAATAGAAGAGAACGCTATTTTCTGTGGCAGCATGAATGTATCTCGTGTTGCGCCACCACAACTTTAGGACTGAGGTAAGGTATACCCAGGTTCATGCCACGCAAAACGAATAAACAACCAAAGGCGAATACAACCACAGGAATAAGCTTCCTGGCATGATTTGCACGAAGGAAGGAAACTTTGGTTCTTAGAATCGTAATGCTCACCAGCATCGGTATGGTGCCCAGTCCGAAGAAGTACATTAATAAGGCAGACTGTGCGGTTGTGGCAGCTGTCATGGACGCAGAGAGCGCCATGTATACCAGCCCGCAGGGCAATAATCCGTTAAGTACCCCGGCCATCGCGATCATACCAAGGCCCGGCCGGCCTACGATATTGCTTAGTTGCTGCTGCACCATACCGGCCCACGGAAGTCTGAACCTGCGCAGACGATTAGGCATAAATGAAAGAATGCCGATGATCAGTAAGGTGCCGCCCAGAATGATAGAAATGTACTGCTGCATTTTGGGATCGAACAAACTGCGAAACGAATGCAGCGTAATGGCCAGAAGTGCATAAACAGATATCCTGCCCAGGTGATATAAGCCAATGGCAATCGCCTTTCTAAATCCGGAATATACCTGGAATGGCATTATCCACATTATAGGCCCGCACATACCAGCGCAGTGCAGGCTGCCTGTGAAACCCATAAGTAATGCCATCGTGCAGGTTAGCGTGTTCATCAGTCGTGCAATAGTATTTCTGATTCCTGGTAATAATTCTTGCCGTCGGCTGCGCAGCTGATCTTCACTGTATACCTCGTGTTGCGCAATGCGCTCCGGGGGATGGTTACTGTATTGTTTTGCGCGCTGATCCTGAAGTTGCGGTCCCATGATGCATCTACCGGGGCGTAAAAATCTATATCCCCTGACAATGACTTGTTCCTGAACTCCTCCGGGAACTCGATGGTAACTGCAGTGGCACTTGCGTGAACTGTGATCGCCGCAGACAGGGCAGACTGGTTCTTGCCGGCATCTATCACTTTCTGGTAGGCGATCTCTGCATCATAGTAGTTTTTCGATACGAGATCGAAATGCTGGCGATTGCTGGCGATGACCATAGTGGATATCAGCAAAACAAAGCCGCCGTATAATAGCGCTATCTTCCATCCCCATCCTATTTTCATAACGATCCGTTTTTAAAGTTTATAAAATATTATGTTCCTAATCCCCCGAGAACGGCCCAAGGAAGGAAGTCTTGATCGTGCCTATCTTCTTTGCGCCCTCATAAACACCTATCCTGAGCGGGGTCTTTCTTCCCTTGATCTCACTGTAGTTAACATACACAAATAAAGTACCGGTTGCATAGCCATCTTTAGGTATTACCAGCCTGTTCTCGCCCACCAGCCTTATAGATCCGCCGAAATTCTCCGGCTTCAATACTACTTCCTTGTCCTTGAAGGTCTTGTTGAGCAATTTATAGTTGTATACGTTGCTCAATTGATTGTTAGCCTCCTGCTGGTATAGCTGGCCAGGCGTGCGAAGCAGGGTAAACCCAACATCAGTCCGCGTGGCAAGCAACCAGACCAATACCCCGAGCAATACGCACATGACCGTGCTGTATGCCTTCATACGCCACGTCATGCCCCAGGGCTTACCCTGCGAAATATTGTTTTCCGATGCATAGCGAATGAGGCCTTGCGGCAAGCCCACTGCCTCCATCATCTTGTTGCACGCATCGATGCACGCCGTACAGTTCACACACTCCAGCTGCGTACCATTCCTTATATCTATGCCCGTGGGACAAACCTTCACACACTGAGCACAATCTATGCAATCGCCAATGGTACGTTCTTCATTTTTATGAAACTTACCGCGCGTTTCTCCCCGCTTATGATCATATGCCACTATCACAGAGTCGCTGTCCAGCAGCACGCCCTGCATGCGGCCGTACGGGCATATTACCGTACATACCTGCTCACGCAGCCACAGGTAAACAAAAAAGAACACCGTCGTGAAAATGGACAATGAAATGAAGCCACCGATGTGTTTAGATAGTGGCTCACTGATATTCTTCCACATCTCATCCACCCCTACTATATACGCCAGGAATGTGTTGGCAATAATGAAACTTACCAGCCAGAATGCAACCACCTTTCCGGTCTTCTTCACTATCTTGTTCGTGTTCCATGGCGCTTTGGCCAGTATCCTTTGTTCCGCCGCGTCGCCCTCTATCCAGTATTCGATTTTGCGAAAGACCAGCTCCATAAAAACGGTCTGCGGACAAGCCCACCCGCAAAACACGCGCCCGAAAACCACCGTAAACAACGCTATGAACAGGATAAAAACGATCATGCCCAGTGCGAAAATGAAGAAATCCTGTGGCCAGAATATCTGCCCGAATAAAA
>CAYNGS010000442.1:0-3469 GCA_964396625.1 uncultured Flavipsychrobacter sp. | reverse complement strand
GAATATATTCCCGTTTACAAGCGCTCATCTAAGATCGTCAATGAAAAGTATATGAATTTCGACGATCCGTCATCACATACCTACCACAGTATAAAAGAAATATTCGACCGGATGGAAGCCAAAACCGAACAAATAGTAGACTACCCTGCCGGCGCAGCCAACGATTTCATTGACTTATTCCCGGTTTTAAAGGCATTTTACAATATGAGCGGCGAAGAAATCAAATCGTGGCTCGAGACTGAAGGTGTTTCCTTTAGAGAAGAGAAAAGTGATATAAAAATGAAGGCCTTACATAACAACGTGTTGTAATGTAATGACCGCCGCCAGGTTTGCCTTTATATTCCTGCCTATTTGTTATTTTTGCTTAAAAGGGGCAATTGAGAATATACACGCAGGGACTTGTAAAACAATATGGGAAGCGCACAGTGGTGAACAATGTGTCGTTTGACGTGAACCAGGGGGAGATAGTGGGTTTGTTAGGTCCTAATGGCGCCGGCAAAACCACTTCATTCTATATGGTAGTGGGCCTGGTGAAGCCGGACAAAGGCGAGGTGTTCCTGGAAGATGAGAACATTACAAAGCTTCCCATGTATAAGCGTGCGCAAATGGGTATTGGCTACCTGCCTCAGGAAGCGTCCATCTTCAGAAAACTGTCGGTAGAGGACAATATCTCGGCCGTTCTGGAAATGACCAGGCTGACGAGGACCGAGCAACATAAAAAACTGGAAGAATTGCTCGATGAGTTTCACCTGGTGCATGTGCGCAAAAGCAATGGGGACGTATTGAGCGGGGGTGAAAGAAGGCGAACCGAAATAGCCAGGGCCCTGGCTGTAAACCCGAAATTCATACTGCTCGACGAACCATTTGCCGGTATCGACCCGATCGCTGTCGAAGATATCCAGAGTATAGTAGCTACTCTTAAATATAAGAACATAGGCATACTTATTACCGATCACAACGTGCAGGAAACCCTTTCTATTACCGACCGCGCCTACCTCCTGTTTGAAGGAAAGATCTTAAAGGCCGGCACGGCCGAAGAACTGGCAGCTGATGAACAGGTGCGAAAAGTTTACCTGGGCCAAAACTTCGAATTGAGAAGAAAGGACTACCTGAAGCCACAGTCGGCACCATTAAAGTAATGTCCCGATCTCTAAGCTGATGCGCGTTAAGAATAAGCCGAAACATTAAACTGCCGATAGTTGTACTAAATATTTGTAAACAATGAAAACTACGAAACACCAGACGCAAAACACAGGCCTTACGCTGGAGTTCCGGGTTTTTAACTAACATGGAGAAGCCCCTTTAGGGGTTTGGGGTAAATGAGTTTGATCAGTCCAGCATTTAAAGGTTTTATCAAGTTGCGCCAGAGCGCGATAGATAATTTCATGCACAATCCTATCGACACGCAGCAGCAGGTGTTCAATCATCTTGTCGGATCGGCGCAGTTCACCGAGTACGGCAAGAAATACAATTTTGAGCGCATCGACAGCATCAGCGACTTTCAGAAAAATGTACCTATCAACGACTACGAATCGCTTAAACCCTATATTCAACGCATACTTGAAGGCACACAGAACATTTTGTGGCCGTCTCCTATTACCTGGTTTGCTAAATCGAGCGGTACCACCAGCGACAAAAGCAAGTTCATACCCGTAAGCAAGGAGTCGCTCGACGACACGCATTTCAGGGGTGGTAAGGATGTTCTGGCGCTCTACTTGCGACAAAACGCGCAATCCAACCTCACTTCAGGCAAATGCCTCGTGCTTGGTGGCAGCCACCAGGTAAACCAGCTCAATGCTGCTTCGTTCTTTGGCGACCTCTCTGCCGTGATGTTGCAGAATATGCCACTGGCCGGGCAACTCTTCCGCCTGCCCGAAATGTCCATAGCCCTGATGACCGAATGGGAAGCCAAAATAGAGCGGATGGCCCACAGCACCATAAATGAGAACGTGACCTACATAGCAGGTGTGCCTACCTGGACCATCGTACTCATAAAAAGGATCTTTGAGATCACCGGCACCAGTAACCTGCTGGATATATGGCCAAACCTCGAGTTATACATACATGGCGGGGTAAACTTCACTCCCTACCGCAGGCAATTTGAACAATTCCTGCCGTCGCCAAACATGTATTACCGCGAGACCTACAATGCGTCCGAAGGTTTTTTTGCTGCGCAGGACAGGGACGACGAAGAGGGCATGCTGCTTTTCCTCAATCACGGCATATTCTATGAGTTTATGCCCATGGAGGAATATAAAAAAGAAAATCCGCGCACCCTTACGCTCAAGGAAGTGGAGTTATATAAGAACTACGCAATCGTTATCAGCACTAATGGCGGCCTTTGGCGGTATATTGTCGGCGATACGGTCCAGTTCACGTCTCTTTCACCGTTTCGGATAAAAGTCACCGGCAGGCTGAAGCACTTTATCAATGCGTTTGGCGAAGAGCTGATCGTAGATAATGCCGACAATGCGATGGCCATAGCCTGTGCAGAAACCGGCGCGGTTGTTGTAGACTACTCAGCCGCACCGGTATACATGACCGGGCAAAGCAACGGCGCCCATGAGTGGGTCATCGAATTCGAACATCTGCCCGTTCCTATTGCGACCTTTACCTCGATCCTCGATAAGTCACTACAGGCCATAAACTCAGATTACGAAGCTAAACGCTACAAAGACATAGCCCTCCGTATGCCCATTGTGCACCAGATGCCCAAAGAGGGGTTCAAGCGCTGGCTCAAAGACAAGGGCAAGCTCGGCGGCCAGCACAAAGTGCCCCGCCTGAATAATGAACGCAAGTACCTGGAAGAAATGCTCGTCTACGCATATCAATCCTGAGTGTTTTAGCATAAAGTCACTTCTGGCACACTTTTTTCAGTACAGCTTATAGCGTCGACGGAAACACGACAACATCTTGTTATATCCGCCGCCCGCTTAACGTAAAAAACTGTGCTATATGAAAAACGTGAAAAAAAGTATCCAGTTCATTTCTACACTTATTTTTGTGTATCTGTTTACTGGGCTATCATCCTATATATATGGGCAGGAGGCAGTTACAGACACCCTGCCTGAATCGGCTTACAAGATCGACCTGCCGAAGCATGTTGTGAACGTTTACAGCAATTTCGTCCCTTATGTGCTGTTTGGCATTGTCGGTGCGCTCATATTGTATGTCAGCTTCCGTTACTGGAACGACAACCGTCCACACAAGCACCTGCCTCATTCGCCCCAACACGAGTAATCTTTTTTGAAGTTCTGATTGCAATCATAGTCCCTGCAACACCAGGACTATGATTTCTTATGCATAAGGCCCTTCCATTTCTTAAATAAATTCCATTTTTAGGAAAATAATCCATTATTCGGACTATTTGTTATCATGCCAGAATCATAATTAATTGATAATCAATTAATTAAAATTTTGGCACGTCGTTGGTTATATACTATCCAAACAACGAAACAATCAAACAAAC
>CAYNGS010000441.1:0-3472 GCA_964396625.1 uncultured Flavipsychrobacter sp. | reverse complement strand
GTTAATAATATGGGCCTGATAGACCCCATAACCGCGCTTGAAATAGCCAAGGCGTTTAAGGTGCGGGTCTACACTATAGGTATCGGCACCATGGGGCAGGCAATCATGCCGGTGCAGACACCTATGGGCATTCAGAAGCAGATGATGCCCGTGGAAATAGACGAACCATTGCTTCGAAAAATTGCAACAGAAACCAACGGCAAGTACTTCAGGGCCACAGGCAATAAATCGCTCGAAGGGATCTATACAGACATTGACAAGCTGGAGAAGACAAGAATAGACATCACATCTTACAAGCATTATGCCGAACTGTTCTTTCCGTTCGCTATGCTGGCTGTCATATGTCTTGCACTTGAGATGCTGCTGCGCTACACGGTATTCAGGAGTATTACCTGACATATACCGGTTATATAATATTCAAACTATAAAGTTTTTCCAATCCCCGATAATGCTGTTGTTTTTTGTACTTTTAAGTACCCAAAAAACACCCTTGTGAAATTTGACCGCAGAAATTTTATTCGGTCGGCATCCGTGCTGGCTGCGCTTACTATGAGCGAAATGCAGGCTCTCGCCGCCCGCCACCACATCAAAACGGATGGAAAAACGATACCTCCCGACGATGAAGCCTATTGGAAAAATGTAAGGCAGTTATTCCCCCTCACAAAGGATTGGGTATACCTCAACAACGGCACATTTGGTCCTTCTCCTTATCCCGTCATAGAGGCTATGCGCACCGCGCAAATGGATGCCGATCAGAACGGGAACTATGGCAGCTATGATGCTACGCCGCCCAAACTTGCGAAATTTGTAGGTGCCGATCATGACGAGATAGCGCTTACACATAACGTCACAGATGGTATTAATCTCGCGTGTTGGGGCGTGCCGCTGAAACGCGGCGATGAAGTGATCATTACCAACCACGAACATGTGGGTAATGCTATGCCTTGGCTGAACCGCGAGAAACTGCACGGTGTCGTTATCAGGAAATATACGCCCGGCCATACCGCCGATGAAACGCTGAATAATATTTCAGCATTGATAAATAAAAATACGCGTGTCATCGCCACACCGCACATTCCCTGCACACAGGGGCAGGTGTTTCCTGTAAAAGAGATTTGCAGGCTGGCCAAAGACAAAGGTTTGTTTTCGCTCATCGATGGTGCACACGGGCCGGGCATGATCCCCCTCGATCTCCACGACATAGGATGTGATACCTACGCTAGCTGCAGCCATAAGTGGATGCTTGGCCCGAAGGGTACGGGTTTTTTATACGTAAGAAAAGGTTTTCAGGATACCCTGCAGGCATACTACATGGGCGGTGGAACGGATGATGGCAAATGGGACCTGATGACAAACCCGGTGACGCTGGGCAACTATGCGCCAAGCGCCCACCGCTACTTTGGCGGCACGCAGGCCAACGGCCTTTATGCCGGCGTAAATGCCTCGATCGATTTCATCGAGACCATCGGTATGGTAAATATCCACAATCGGCTCAAATACCTCGGCAAGTACACCCAGGATCGTCTCCTTGAATTCGGTGATAAGGTGGAACTGATCACGCCTACCGAGGAGCGCTCCCGGTGTGCGGTGAACGGCTTCAGGATCAAAAATGTAGATTATCACAAGTTCTTCGATAAATGCGCCGAGAATAAGATCCGCATTCGCAGCGTAGCAGAGTGTGGTTTGAATTCCCTCCGGGTCTCCACACACATCTACAACAGCAAAGCAGACGTGGACCAGCTAATGGAGATGATAAAAAAAGCGTAACGGCCCTATATAAAGAACAGCAGTAAAATATTTACGGCTATAATAGTGGCGAAGCCTGCCGCTACATATTTGCGTGTGGCTTTATCACCGAGCAGCAAGGCATATACCATCTTCAGTATATTATTGCTCGCTACCGCCTGCAATGTAGCAAGACAAATCACCTGGCTGGTGATACCGGCATACTTGCCCTGGAACATGTTCAGCAGGAACGGGTCTATATCTGTGAAGCCGACTATGAATGAAAGTACGG
Organism: uncultured Flavipsychrobacter sp.; assembly: GCA_964396625.1. Lineage (GTDB taxonomy): Bacteria > Bacteroidota > Bacteroidia > Chitinophagales > Chitinophagaceae > Nemorincola. Next base: position 1,455 of record CAYNGS010000441.1, on the reverse strand, counting down.
TCAGCCCGCTATGCCCGTAATATTGCATCATGTATTGGGTCAGCAGCGAGAAGGCCACGTACAGCACGCCGAATATGAGCGCAACACGCAGCTCCAGCGGGTTCGGACGATTTATCTCCGCTGCGGGTATGGGGTTTTCGCGTGCCGGCGCTATCCGGTATATTAAAAACGAGACACCCGCGCTCACACCGAAAAGAATTACAAACCACGGCAGCATCTGAACGCTCAGGGGACGGTTGAAAATGGCGATAAGGATGAATACCCTGAAGAACATGAGCGCCGTCGCTGCCAGTATTGCGGCGGCATAATGCGAAGGTGCATCTGAGCCTTCCTTACTTTTTTTCGCAATGATAAATGTGGTGGCTGTGCTGCTGTAGAGGCCTCCCAGGATCGCGGTCAGTATCAGCCCTGCCTTCGTGAAAACGTATTTTCGCAGCAGGTAGCTCAGATACGAGATAGCCGATATCACGACGATAGCCAGCCAAAGCTTGTATGGCGACACCGGTATACCCGGTATGATCTCTTTATCGGGCACAAGCGGCAGTATGACACCCGACAAAAAAACGAACTTGGCAAGCGTCATGAAGTCATCGGTATAGATTTTCTTCGAAAACTCTTTCAGCTTGTTTTTTGCCTCCAACAATACCATAATGATGGTGATGACCAGTAAGGAGAACCATATGGGGAACTGCTCAATGACGAGTGGCAGCACAAACACCAGCAGCCCGAGTGTGATGGTGGTTAGCCCCCGGTTTTCGGTAATGCTTAGCTTCCTGTAATAGTAGATCATCAGGAACACCGCAAAAACCGCGAACCCTGTCAGATAGATGCCAGGGATGAGTTTCCCCGACTTAAGCAGTACAAACCCTAAAAGTGCTATGAACGCAAATGTGCGCTCCGAGCCGAACAAGTAGCGTTTGTTTTCGTCGGGGGTCTTTGCATATATCTCCATGCCGATAAGGAAGGCAAAACCAACGCTTATCAAAAACTGGATCACGTATTGTCCGATATCAGGAATAAAGGATATCATATGGCCGGAGCCGTTGTCTTAAAAAAAATTGTCCTTCCACACTGCACTAACCTTATGTAAATATAGATAAATGCGGGGGAGCTTGTATCATAGTCTTGCTACCACTTTTTGAAAATGACATAGACGGCCAGCACAATCAGGCAAAAACCAACTATATGATTCCACTCCAGTTTTTGTTTGAAAACGATCATCGAGAAGATCATAAATACAACCAGTGTTATGGCCTCCTGTATCGTTTTTAGTTGCACAAGGCTGAAAGGCCCGCCGTTTTCTTTGAACCCGATACGGTTGGCAGGCACCTGGAATACATACTCAAAAAAGGCCAGGCCCCAACTGATAAGTATGATCGAGAACAGCCCCAGGTTTTGGCCCCACGACATTTCTTTAAATTTAAGATTCCCGTACCAGGCGCAGGTCATAAAGGT
>CAYNGS010000440.1:0-3477 GCA_964396625.1 uncultured Flavipsychrobacter sp. | reverse complement strand
CTTCTCAAAACCGGAGGACAGGGACTACAAAACTGTTTACGTGGTTTTTGCAATTGTGCTGCTTAGTTCGCTGCTGCGGTTCTTCCAGGAATATGCGAGTAATACGGCGGCGCAGAAGCTGAAGGCAATGATCAAAACTAAGGCAAGCGTATTGAGAAATGGCGGCGGGAGGCAGGAAATTGACATAAAGGAGCTTGTGCCGGGGGACATTGTTGCGCTGTCGGCGGGGGATATGATACCTGCAGACTGCAGAATCATACGGTCGAAAGACCTTTTCGTCAGTCAATCGATACTTACCGGGGAGTCTATGCCGGCGGAAAAAGGCGACCTGCCGGTAAAAGATCTGGAGACGAAGGCGGTTTTTGAGCTCGAGAATATTTGTTTTATGGGTACCAATGTGCTGAGTGGCTCCGCGATTGCTGTGGTGATAGTGACAGGAGGGCGCACCTATCTCGGTTCTATAAATAAGGAAATATCGGCTACCAATGTGGAGACCAGTTTCGACAAAGGCGTAAACTCTGTGAGCTGGCTACTGGTGAAATTTATGATCGTAATGGTGCCGCTGGTGTTTTTGATCAACCTGTTGACAAAGGGCAACTGGCTGGATGCGCTGCTTTTCAGTATTGCCGTGGCTGTGGGTCTCACCCCTGAAATGCTGCCGATGATCGTATCTGCGAACCTGGCAAGAGGGGCCATGCGTATGAGTAGAAAGAAAGTGATCGTGAAGAGGCTCAATGCAATCCAGAATTTTGGCGCCATGGATGTGCTGTGTACAGACAAGACCGGAACGCTTACGATGGACCAGATCGTTCTGGAGCAATACCTGAATATTAACGGAGTTGAGGATAAAGAGGTATTGAAATGGGCATTTCTCAACAGTTACTATCAGACAGGATTGAAAAACCTGATGGACTTCGCGGTACTTGAGCATAAAGAATGGGAGGACCACCTGGACGTGCAGAATGAGTATAAAAAAATTGATGAGATACCGTTTGATTTTCAGAGAAGGCGCATGTCGGTGGTGCTGGAGCGGCCCGGCGGGGAGCACCTGCTGATCACGAAGGGGGCTGTAGAGGAAATGCTGACCCTATGTGGCTATGTGATAGAGCCGGGCGCTGACCGGAAAGTGGAGCTGGACAAGGATCAGGTGGCGCCGATAAATGACGACATACGTAAGAACATTAGCGATCTTTCGAACCAGATGAATGCGCAGGGTTTGCGGGTGTTGCTGATCGCGGTGAAGAAATTTGCGAACAGGCCAGCTACTTATAGTATCGCCGACGAGAGCGACATGATACTTACGGGTTTTATCGGTTTTCTTGACCCTGCAAAGCCATCGGCAAAGCCCGCCATAGATGCGCTGGTGGGTATGGGCATAAAGGTGAAAGTGCTGACAGGCGACAATTCGGTCGTTTGCAAAAAGATATGCGGGGATGTAAACATCCCTGTTTCCAATATTATTACCGGCAATGACCTTGAAAAGATGGATGATGACACACTGGCCGGCAGGGTAGAGGAGACTGAAATATTTTCCAAGCTTAATCCGTCGCAGAAAATAAGGATCATTAAGGCGCTTCAAAGCAAGGGGCACACTGTAGGTTATATGGGAGACGGCATAAACGATGCCGGGGCACTAAAAAATGCAGATGTCGGTATTTCGGTGGATACTGCGGTGGACATAGCCAAGGAAAGTGCGGATATCATATTGCTTGAAAAAGATCTTATGGTGCTTGGTAATGGGGTGCTGTTTGGCCGGCAAACGTTCGGCAATATCATCAAATACATAAAAATGACCGCCAGCAGCAACTTTGGCAATATGTTCAGTATGCTGGGTGCGAGTGCTATCTTCCCGTTTTTACCTATGCTGCCGCTGCAACTGCTGGTGCAGAACCTGCTTTACGATTTTTCGCAAACATCGGTGCCATGGGATACCATGGACGAAGAATACCTGAAGGTGCCCCGGAAGTGGGAAGCAGGCAATATTGCCAGATTCATGTTCTTTATTGGCCCGATAAGTTCTGTTTTCGACTATGTAACTTTTGCGGTGATGTATTTTGTATTTAAGGCAAATACGCCCGCGCAGCAAAGCCTGTTTCAGTCGGGATGGTTTGTGGAAGGCTTACTGTCGCAGACGCTGATTGTGCATATGATACGAACCCGCAAGATACCGTTCATTCAAAGCAGGGCTACAACCCCTGTTATTGCTGTTACTGCTGTTATCATGCTGGCCGGCCTATACCTGCCTTTCTCACCCTTTGCCGGAGCCCTGCAGTTTCAGCCATTGCCTGCGAGTTATTTTGGGTGGTTAGCAGCTATTCTATTATCGTATTGCTTGCTGACGCAAGGTGTGAAGGTGTGGTATATATGGAAGTTCAGGCAGTGGCTCTGAGGGGAGCGTTACCTCATTAGTTTCTCCAGTTTATCTGCATTGAGTATCCTGATCTTGTTATCGCGGGCGTCTATGTCTATCAGTTTCTCTGTTTTAAACTCCGTCAGGGCGCGGATCAGTGACTCTGTGGCGGTACCGGCGATCGCAGCGAGGTCATTGCGCGAGAGATCAATCCAGAAGGCTTCCTTCTTATTGTTCTGATATTTTTTTTGAAGGCTCGTCAGCGCGTTTGCCACCTTTTTGCGCAGTGTGTTGTAGGCAATACCCAGCAAATGCTTTTCATTCTCGGCAATGTTTTTAGCCAGCATCTTAATTATTTTTTGCTGAGCTGCCGGATTCCTGTGCAGCATAAGTTCAAAATCTTTCTTGGGTACCAATGTGAGGTCGGTCTCTTCCATTGCTTCGGCGGTTTCTTTGTAGGCCGATTCTTCAAGCAACGGGACATAGCCGAAAAAGTCGCCCTCGTTGTACAAGTCCATTACCAGCTGTTTGCCATCTTCATGCGTCTTATAGGTTCTCACCTTACCCTTTTCTATATAATACAGATAGTGAGGCGTATGACCCTCTTTGTATATCACCTGTTTTTTTGAATAAGTATTGCTGTCGTTGTCCTCCAGCAATGCTTCCAGGTTTCCTTTGCTGAGGCCGTTTATTTCTGCAAGTTCTCCCATGCCGTCAAAGCCCGCAGGCGCCATTTTTTTAATGCTCGCGACGCGTTTAAACCTGTTTTCGACCGCCTTAAGTAATTCATCGCCGTTGAACGGTTTGGAGATATAGTCATCGGCTCCGGAATCCATTGCATTGCGAAAGTCAGTACGCTCATTCTTCGATGTGAGGAAGATGAAGGGTAGGTTTTCCGTTGCCGGATCCTTACGCAAAATGTGCAGCATGCCGATGCCGTCAAGAACCGGCATGGATATGTCGCTGATCACGAGGTCAGGCATATGCTCGTGGGCTTTCTCTATGCCCTCCTTGCCGTTTGCCGCGGATATTACTTTGTAGTCGGCCAAACTCAGAATCTCAACCACGTCTTCCCGAATGATCTCATTGTCCTCAACTATCAATATCGTTTTCATAATGTTCCTTTT
>CAYNGS010000439.1:0-3482 GCA_964396625.1 uncultured Flavipsychrobacter sp. | reverse complement strand
TTATAGTCACCAGACTAAAATCCCAAAAAGAAGCAGCCAGCCCGCCGGCTGACACTCAGCTAGGCACAATTATGCCGAAGCCAGATCATTGTTACCAATCCTGGCGTTCACCTTTCATCACACCGATGATTTTTCCACAATTTTTCTTTCGGCCGATCTGTTTCCTTGTTTGGTTTTAGCAAAATAAAACCCCAAAACTGTGGGTATCCTTCCACTGCCAGGATTTAAAACGGTATACTTTTTGAGGCATTACAGCGAGGGTTATTATACCGCAGATATTAGTTGCCCCTAAGATTTTCGATTGCAGATGGGCATATGAAATGCCTTAGCTTCAACAATTACTTTCGGCATATTACATTGTTCAAGGTGCGATTTTAAGCCGACACGGAATGTAACCTGAATGGGTAATAAAGAGGTAATAAACGGGTATTCGGATGAGTACTGTATTTCGGTCAGATTTTCGAAATATTTACAAAAAAACAATCGGGAAATGTGGGGAAATGATGGGAAAATCAGAAATAAGTAATATGAGCCACAGGAGCTATTTTTGATAACTCATTACCCCAAATTAACGCGAATTTTATTTAAAAATGCATGGGGAAATGAACTTGTTTTCACCCGGGTTTCCGGGAGTAGGATTTTAGACCCATGGCTACTGCGGCAAAATGTAACAAGAAAGAAGATTGAACCGCAGCATAATAAAAATTTTACTTTTGTACTCCAAATCTAAAACCATGACATTCTATAAATACCAGGGTACCGGCAATGATTTTATCCTGTTCGATAACCGCGAAGGAAATATAAATTGCTCCACAGAGCAGATCGCAAAAATGTGCGACCGGCATTTTGGTATCGGAGCAGATGGACTGATGCTCCTCGAAAGGGCAGACGGATACGACTTCAAAATGGTCTATTATAATTCCGATGGCAAAGAGAGCACAATGTGCGGTAACGGTGGACGGTGTTTAACTGCCTTCGCCAAAAGCCTTGGTATTATTGGCAGTGCCGCAAGGTTCCTCGCCACCGATGGTGAGCATAAGGCTACGATCAGCGAAGACGGCGAAGTGAGCCTGCATATGCAGAACGTGGCCGGAATAAATATGCAGGATGGCTACACAATAATGAATACCGGCTCGCCCCACTATGTCATTATGGTCAAAGACGTAAATGGCGTCGACGTTTTTGCTGAGGGCCGTAAGATCCGCAACCAGTCCGAGTTTCAGCCCGACGGCATTAACGTCGACTTTGTGCAGCTCCACGACGGCAAACTCGTGGTGCGCACTTATGAAAGAGGCGTGGAGAATGAAACTTTAAGTTGCGGAACCGGTGTGGTCGCAGCCGCAATTGCCGTCACTGCAAAGTTTATGGGCGAGTTCAGCACAGATATCGAAACACCCGGCGGCGATCTCGAGGTGTCGTTTATTAAAGACAATCTAACCTCTGCCACCGACATAGTACTCACCGGCCCCGCTAAGTTTGTCTTTCAGGGAGAGATTAATATCTGATCCGATGTCATAAAAAAAATTGATCAGGAAACGACTATTCAACTATTCACCCAGTCAACTAAAAAACTACTTCCCTGTTAACGTCACATAGTTCTCAATAGGCAGTCGCTTGGCTATGGAGCGCGCAAGTGTCATTTCGTCGGCATATTCCAGTTCGCCGCCAAAGGCAATGCCCCGTGCGATCGTAGTGATGGTTACCGGCAGGTCTTTCATTTGGCGGGCTATGTAGTACACGGTTGTATCTCCCTCTATCGTAGGGCTCAGCGCCATTATCAGCTCGGTCACATCACTGTCCTTTACCCGATCATGAAGTGTGCCGATGTTCAGTTGATCCGGGCCAATACCGTCAAGAGGGGAGAGTATCCCGCCAAGCACATGGTAAAGGCCGCTGTATTGCTGGGTGCTCTCTATGGCTATCACATCACGAATGGTTTCAACCACACATACCTGGCCATGGTTGCGCCCCGGGTTCACGCAGATCATACATATGTCACTGTCCGAAACATTATGGCATGTTTTGCAAAACTTCACCTGGTGCCGCATACGCGACAGCGCCCCGGTAAATTCATCCACCTCGTTTTCATCCATACGAAGAAGCTGAAGCACCATACGTAGCGCTGTTTTTTTACCTATTCCCGGCAATCTCGAAAATTCCTGTACTGCGTCCTCAATAAGTTTTGAAGAAAATATCATAATGAAAATAAAAAGCAAAAATAAACAATAAGCGTTACACCCCGGTTATTAAAGCCTCTGGCAGCATAAGAAGGAAAGGGATACATCGCTCCCATTTGAGAGAGTAATAATTATAGCCTAATGAAATACACTTATAGTACTCCGGCCGGGGGTCCCAATAATATTTTTCGGTGTTTATCGACCAGGCTGTTGCATATTAGAATACGTGCCTTTTTATAAAATTAACTTCTTTATATAATAAACCGACTTCTTTTATTTTTTAAAAATGTAGTTACAAATGTATGAATCCAACCTCCGCGTCCCTACCAAACGCCGTCTTTATCCGCTCCGGATGCGTGTCAGTCAGCAGTACCTGTCCGAAGTCCTCGCCCCGTATTATACGCAACAGCGCCTCCATCCTGTGCTGGTCCAGTTTTTCAAATATGTCGTCAAGCAGTAAAATGGGCAGGTGTCCCTGCACCTTGCTCAGGTATGCATACTGCGCAAGTTTTAACGCGAACAGAAAACTCTTCTTTTGTCCCTGCGAACCGAACTGTTTCAGTTGCATTTCGTTCAATGTAAAATCCCAGTCGTCTTTATGAATACCTCGTAGTGTGCGCTGATAGCGAAGGTCGTACTGCAGGTTTTGTTCCAGCCATACTGCCAGTGGCCGCTGCGAAAGGTCGCTGGTATAGGTCACTACTATCTGTTCCCTGCCTTCCGACAGGCGATGATAAAAGTCGCTCAGCAATGGCAGAAAATCTTTCAAGAAATGCACACGTTGCTGGTATATGTATCCGGCATCGTCCGCCAGTTGCGCATTATAGTACTCCAGTTCAGTGTTATTCGTCGCAGGGTTGTAGGCCTGGTTCTTTAGCCATGCGTTTCGTTGCAGCAGCACCCTTTGGTAATGTATTAGTTTTTCTAAATAAGATTTGTCCACCTGTCCCAATATGCTGTCTACCCATTTACGCCTCAGTTCACTGCTCCCGTTTATTAGTTCAGTATCGTCCGGCGCAATCATTACAGCAGAATAAACTCCTATATGATCAGTTATTTTCTCATATTCTACATCGTCTTTATATATTTCTTTTTTGCCTGCCTTCCATTTGCAGCTGATGCTTTCCTTTTTGTCCCCTCGGCTGAATTCACCCGTCACCCTGAAGCCGTCCATTCCATTTTGAACGCTATTTTGCTGGTAGGCGCTAAAGTAGCTCTTAGTGTAGCACAAATAATAAACAGCGTCAAGCAGGTTGGTTTTGCCGCTGCCATTAGGTCCGGCAATACAGGTCACAGGCGCGGTAA
>CAYNGS010000438.1:0-3486 GCA_964396625.1 uncultured Flavipsychrobacter sp. | reverse complement strand
ATACCATTCCGGTGGCTGAGCCTATGTCATCCACGGCTGTATTGCTGCTGCTCCAGCTTCCATAGGTTGCCCCCGATGGGTCGCTTAGCGTCATTGCCAGCCCGCCGGCGCATAGTGGTGCATTCCCCGTTATGGTCCCGGCAGTCGCTGTGCACACAAGTGTTAGTATCACCGAGCCGTTGCCGGTGGTATTGTATCCCGGTGTGTGTATCACCGCTGTTGCTAGTGCAGGGTCTGAATATGAGCTGCCACCGCCGCCGCCGCCCCAGCTGCCGCCGCCGCCGCCATAGTAGCCGCCGCCGCCGCCGCCGCCGGCCGATCCCGGGGTTGCGCTCGGGTAGGTGCTGGCGGCGCCGCCGAATCGCGGACCGCCATCAGCCGAAGTGCCATAAGAACTATAGGTGCCGCCCAGGCCAGGGTCTGTCTGGCTACCGCCAGTGCCCGAATATTCGCTGCTGCAGTTAGGCGCCGTTGCGCCGGTAAGGCCGCCGCCGTCACCACCCGGGTTCGCGCAGTTATTGCCGCCGCCGCCACCGCCGCCGGCTACTATAATCCGGTTAGTCAGCGCAGTGCCGCCCATGCATATTTCGCTTGCGCCGCCGCCGCCGCCGCCGCCATATATGGTCAGCCCGGAGCTATTGCACCATCCGCCCACTGCAGCCGTATTATTATATCCGCCGTTCACACTGGCGCCTGCTACACCTGCAGCGCCGGCACCGCCAACTATTATGTGCAGCACCTGTCCTGATGTTACACCAAGTGTGCATTGCACACGGCCGCCACCGCCGCCCAGTGGGCTGCTTGTAGCATTACCGCCCTTTCCGCCGGCCATGTCTACCTGTACGCTGGTCACACCTACAGCCGGAACCGTGTAAGTATAAGTGCCTGGTATGCTGAAAGTAGTGGTTTGAGCTAAGACGCTCATGCTCAGCCCCAGGATGGCAAATAATACAATGCCTGTAAACCTGTAAATGTTCTTCATGTTTTTTAAAGTTGTATGGCAAATGTAGAATCGCATGCCGGCCGAGTTTATGACCGCAGTCAACCATAAAACTGAACTTGGTCAGTTGTATTTATTCAGGCGAATGGAAGGGTGATCACCATTCTTTTGCACCGGCAGTTCGTTTGGATAGCCGCTTGCCAAGACGCATAAACGGCAGTTCTAAAAGCTGGTGCAGCACATATGCCACCACCAGCGAGGCGCTGAATCCAGCCACCAGCCGCAGTGAAGGCGACAGGAGGAAGTAGTATTTCTTAAGGTACACAGACAGCACATACCAAATAAGCGGATGTGCCAGGTACAGTGCATAGCTGATATCTCCAAGGAAACTGAACGCTCTGTGCAACGGCCCCGGCAGGCCAAAATCGGTTTTGTAAAACGCCAAGCAGATGGCTATGCACACAACCGTAAAAACGACCCTCGCGATTCCTGTTATGAGGTGCATTGAATCATCTTTTGCAGGATAATAGATAAATACCGCAAGGCTCATGATCAGCAGCGCGAAGTTGACGGCCTTAGGCACGGTCAGATGCCTGGACAGGTGGCCGATCAGATATCCACTCAGGAAGAACACCACCTGGTTCAGCGGGTTGGTATAGTCTTGCCAAGGGTTCTTGTTGTCCCTGATGTAATCGCCCAGCGGCCATGTACTGTCCAGTCGCCTGAAAGCAAACCATACGTATATCGCCAGCAGCCCGGCGCACGCGGCGGCAAACAACCATTTGGATCTTTTGGTCAGCAGAATAAAGACCGGGAAGAACAAGTAGAAGGCGAGCTCATTTGCTATAGACCAGCCGCCATAAGTGATAGACTCCTTCCAGTGATAAACGCTGAACAGGCCCGTGAAATTCAATATTATGTCCTCTGTCGCAAACACGTCCTTCTTCAGGACCAGGGTCAGAAAGCTGAGCAGCCAGAGCAGGGGGAATATCCTGAAGATACGCTTTATAGCGAAGTCCTTCAGTCCCGCCGCCGATGGCGAACCTATCTTATCAAAGTAGACGTGGTATAGCGTAATGCCGCTAAGTACGTAGAAAATAGCCACGCCATACAGGCCCACCCGCCCCAGGAAGTCCTCAGCCTTAAACAGTCCGAAGTTCCACATAGAATAGTGGAACACCATTACCCCGAATGCAGCCAGACCGCGCAAATAATCAAGTGATGATAACCTTTTCATTAATTCAGGCTCAAAATACTATAATTCCCACATCGAATGACCAGCAAAACGCGAATACCACTATACATATTACAAAATAAAATACCGTTTTTTAACGGTATTTTGATTAAGTCATATATGCTACTTTGCAATCAATTTAAATGGTACTATATACGTTATAACCTTCAAATAGGGTAGTTATGAAAAAAGTATCTTTTGCCATTACTCTTTTTTGCAGCCTGCTTTACTTTCCTTCGTGCTACTACTGCTCCGGCGATCAGGCGCAGCTGGTAAGGCTTCGCGACGATTCTATAAGAAACGCCCTGGAGCGAAAATATACCGAGTCTGAATTGGTACAGCTGGGCAACGAACTTATTAACCTTAGATTAAAATTGCAGAACACCCGCGTGAACCTCGCCACCGAGCAGGACAAACTCACAAGGCTTCAGCCGTTACAAACTATACCAGCCAGCGATGGGTCCCTAACCTTGAGGCGGCAGTCCCTAACAGTTAAGGCCCTTGAAGATAATATCGCTCTTATAGAAAGGCATATAAGGGATCGTGAGCATGCGCTGCAGGCACACAGATCAGATGTGTCGCAAAACTATTGATAGTGAAGTTTCCTTAGTTGCCGATGCGGCCTTTTTTCTCGCTGGTATAATCCCGTGTCCTTTCGTCGGTTCCAAATGGTTTGCCCCTGATTATTGGTATTTCAATTGAGTCATGTTTAATAAAAGATGTACACTCAAAAACCACTTTTATAACCAGGTTTATCTCTTCTTTCGACTTTATTTTTTCTAAAGACCAGAGCAGGTATTCATTGTCCTCGGCCACAAAATTGTCTCTTTTGTCTTTCGTGATGATGGACATTTCCGGTGTGTGGTAGTCGCATTTTGAAGGCAGCACGGCGTTAGACCTGATTCTTATTTTATACTTGTTGGCGCCGTCATAGCTGAAGTACAGTGTACCGATCAAAGTGCTGTCCTGGTATTCCGGCTTAAAACCAACGTAGAATCTCGTATCAGAATTGGGAACGGTTGCCTGTATTATTTTTGAGTCTCCTTCTATGATAATGTTACGTTGGTAGTCAAAGTAGATGATCTCGTCATCGCCGCCACAGCAGCCGTATCTCACGGTTTTATAATGGTCTTGCGCCAGCGTCAGGTCGCCGCAGTTCTGGCTGATGATGAGCGGGTTGTGATCAGGTGCTTGAGCGGCCTTATTTCAGCAGTTATGGTCTTTTCTTCCGTTTCGCTGCCATGCATGGCACGGGTTTGTGTGGTATACTTCACTATATAATATTCAAGGTCGTGCACCAGCGCCACATCGC
>CAYNGS010000437.1:0-3486 GCA_964396625.1 uncultured Flavipsychrobacter sp. | reverse complement strand
ATAGCATTTCCCGGCGGGACAACAACAAAAAACGTGGCGTTCGCAACACAGGGGGTGGCTTTCGCACCATTTTCAAAAATCGCAATTAATCGTTCAGTAGATTAGCAAAAGGTTCAAAACATTTAAAATGCAAGAGTTATCGATCAATGATGAGATAAAGATTGCCATTGCAGCGAATGTCGACGCGAAGCCGTTGTTTGTTAGTTCCGACGACAAAGCCCTCTTGGCATGGATATCCGCACTTTTCGGGGTTTGCGAAGAGTCACAATAGCTGCCGATTGCCGCGATCGTTATCACTGGTCGGCATCCGGCGAAAAAAGTACCTCATTCCCCTTTCACCCGTCCACACCAAATAATTCAGTTCTCACAACATCCCGGACGCTGTTCACACCATTTTTTTAAACGATATTTCCACCCGGCATAGTTTAGCAAGTTATAAAACACTACTTTAACGGTTGTTTCGGCTTTTCTAAATTCAAACTAAAAAAATGAAAAAATATTACTTGTTCCTTTTCGCGATATTGTTGTCGTTTGCATCACACGCACAGGTAGGTCCCATTTCCGGCGGAAGCCCGTTTGTGTGCATACCCAACTCCTCTACAGCGCCATTTACCTGCACACCTGCCGGGGGTGCATGGAGCGTCTCGGATCCGTCCCTGGCCACTGTGAGCCCATCGGGCTGGGTTTATGGCATTTCGGCCGGCACAGTTACGCTCACTTATACCGTCGGCAGCAGCTACTCGACCCTCGGCGTGCCCATACACCCCAGCCCCGTGGTAACAGGTGATAGCTGCGTTTTCTTCGGATCAACCATCACACTCACCGGTTCACCCGCAGGAGGGGCCTGGACCAGCGGCAGTCCTATAATCGCAACGGTCAGCGCCGGAGGTGTTGTTTACCCCAACCCCGCGGGGCCCGGGGGGCCGGTGCATATCGTTTATGCCAGTCCTTCAGGATGCGCCAATTATTTGCAGGTAACCGTAAATGCCGCTTGCATATCGGGCCCCAGAAAAGTTTGCCAGGGCGCGACCGCTGTATTGACACCTACACCTGCCGGCGGCACGTGGAGCAGCGGCAACCCTGCGGTAGCCACAATTGATCCCTCTGGCACAGTATCCGGTGTGTCGGTCGGTGTATCCTTGATCACTTATACCATGTCAGGTTCATCTTTTTCTATCATTAGCTTCACGGTCAATCCCGTCCCCTCACCCATCAGTTGCGGAGCAACCGGGTGCATCATATGTATTGGGGCCGCCACGACATTGTCATCTTCACCGGCGGGCGGCGCCTGGACCAGTTCTACTCCTTCAGTAGCCACCATCGGCTCAGGCACAGGCATCGTCACAGGGGCTTTGCCGGGCACATCGTTGATCACTTATACCATGCCCACGGGGTGTTTTGTGAACCACACGGTCACGGTAACCGCCAGCCCCGGCGCAATAACCGGTGCGGCCGCCGTTTGCATTTCTTCATCAACCGTACTATCGTGCACTCCACCCGCAGGCAGCGGGCCGGGCGTGTGGAGCTGCAGCCCTTCATCAGTAGCGATCATTTCCTCAGCAGGCAGTCTCACCGGCGAGTCGGCAGGTATTGCCACAGTTACATACACCATTCCATCCGGCTGCTTCGTAACCAGGACGATCACTGTAAACCCCTATCCTGTTATCACGGGGGCCTCAGGTGGTGTTCATCTATGTGTAGGCAGTTCGCTGACCCTGAGTGCAACACCGGCAGGTGGCACATGGGCATGTTCACCAGCATCCGTGGCCACGATCGGCCTGCTTTCGGGTACCGCTACCGGAGTTAGCGCGGGTTCCGCTACAATTACTTATACGGTGGCCGGAGGTTGCGCTACATCAGCAGCCGCCTCAGTCAATCCCGGTCCCGGCCCCATTACTGGCCTTCTTAGCCTTTGCACAGGTTCCAATACCACCCTATCCTGCTCACCGGCCGGCGGCTCATGGAGCTGCACGCCTCCGTCCATTGCCATCATCAACGCATCATCTGGCTTGCTCACTACGGTATCAGCGGGATCGGCGACGGTTACCTATACGCTGCCGACGGGCTGCGCCACTACCACTACAGTCACAGATGCCATACCATCCATTACCGGGCCTTCGGTCTTATGCCCCGGCGCAATTGCCTCTCTGGCCGGCATTCCTTCCGGCGGCGCCTGGAGTAGCAGCGATCCTACCGTAGCCACTATAAGCGCTTCAACGGGAGTCGTTGGTTCTGTTTCGCCCGGTACCGCAATTATTACGCATACAGTAGGCGACTGCTCCACAACAAAAACGATCACTGTGAGTCCTGCTCCCGATCCGTTCACATTAACGGGTGGCGGCAGTTATTGCAATGGCAATGATACTGTAGTCGTTGGTCTCGACAACTCTGAGGCCGGGGTCACCTACAAACTGTTTTGCAGCGGCTTCCCTGTTGGCACATCAATATCGGGAACCGGTGCCGCGATCAGCTTTGGCACCGAAACAGCGGCAGGCACATATACAGCCACCGGCACAAATACAGCCGGGTGTACAACTTCAATGACAGGAACAGTTAGTGTAATAAACGTCGGCCCATCAGACATCGCATGCCCAGTCACGGGTTGCACTGCCTGCATCGGACAATCAACGTTGCTCACCGAGGCCACTACGGGCGGCACATGGAGCTGCAGCAACAGCAGTATCGCAACGGTTGGCACGGGCATAGGTGTTGTCACCGGGGTGGCTACCGGCACAGTCGCCATAACTTACAAACTTTCCAATGGCTGTTACAACACCACCAATTTTGTTGTTGCGCCAAGCCCCGAGCCTATTATTGGGCCGCAAACTGTTTGCGTGGCATCTACCATCAGGATGAATGATGCCTTCCCGGCAGGCCGGTGGGCATGCCCTTGTGCCAACGCATCCATCAATTCGATCACGGGCGTGGTGATGGGTATATCTGCAGGACCATGCGGCATAACCTATACAATACCCGGCGGTTGTTTTACTACATACGCTATAACCGTCGACCCATGCACCAGCGGTGTACATGAGACCGCATCCGCCGGCTCCGATGCAACGATATTCCCCAACCCCGCAACAGAAGAGTTGACCATACGGATCGCCGAAGGCACATATAGTTCATTTACCCTCACCAACAGTATTGGGCAAGTGGTGATCAGTCAAAAACTGTCGGGCGTTGAAACATCAATTCCTGTCGCGGCATTGCCATCGGCTGTTTACTGTGTTGTGCTTAAGGGCGAGCACGGTATATTGGTCAGGCGGTTTGTAAAAGATTAGGTATTTGCCCTTCTAAACACTTACGATAAGGCCGACCGGAATGGTCGGCCCTTTTCTTATGTTACTATTATCGGCTCCGCTACATCGCTTGCCCACAACAAAAAACAAGCCATTCACAACGCTCCTGGCTGTGTTCGCACCATTTTAGAAAATGATTTTCATTGCGCTTTAATTTTACACTTTGTCACTTGGTCTGCAGCGGGAA
>CAYNGS010000436.1:0-3487 GCA_964396625.1 uncultured Flavipsychrobacter sp. | reverse complement strand
GCCAAGAAGAGCCTTGAGTCGGGCAGGGAAACCATTAACGAAATCATGTATGCAGTAGGTTACTCAGACACTAAGGCATTCAGAACGACCTTCAAAAAAATAACAGGCATGTCGCCACTCGACTACCGAAAGAAGTACAACAGGGAGATGGTGGCATAGAAATGCAAACTTCGCAGTTTTTCGAAGACGAAATAATCGCAACAGCTTTTTGCAATCACAGATCATAAAAAAACTCCGCTCGTACGGACCGGGCATCCACTATGGAATATGTAGTATTGGTAGACGAACAGGACAATGAAACGGGAACAATGGAAAAATTACAGGCTCATATGGAAGGGCGACTGCACCGTGCTGTTTCTGTTTTGATCTACAATTCAGAAGGAGAGTTGCTGCTGCAGCAAAGGGCCGCAGGCAAATACCACTCTGCAAACCTGTGGACGAACACTTGCTGCAGCCATCCACGGCCCGGCGAGACAGCTGGCCACGCAGCAGAGCGGAGACTACGGGAAGAGATGGGGTTGAATTGTGAACTGAAGGAAGCATTTAGTTTTATTTACAAGGCGCACCTCGACAGTGGGCTAACTGAGTATGAGCTCGACCATGTATTTACAGGCATCTGCGACATGGTGCCTGTGCCTGATCCGATGGAGGCCAGCGCCTGGAAATTTGTGAGCATGGCCCATCTTAAGACCGACATGGAGGCAAATCCGGAGCAGTATACAGAGTGGTTCAAAATACTCATCAAAAGAGTTCCCGGCGGAATCTGAAGGAATACGGGCAAAAATTTCCTTGCTCCATCGAAACGGCATTTACGATCATCAACTGACTGCCCGGAAGTTGATGAGTAAACATTCTCAGGCTGTTACGATTATGGAATAATAATAGGAATGAGGCCTTAAACCTTTTGCTTATATTACCGTCGAACTACTTTTATAAACACACGAAAATGGGTGCACGGGCATCGCTTTTATACCTTATACTTCTCCTTTCCTTTACTACAACCGCCCAGACCTATAATATTGCCGGGCGCATTATTGACACAAGGGATACATCTACCCTGATCGGCGTGACGGTTGTAGCGAAAAATACCACTGACACTACCAGCAAAGCAGGTGCAGTAACGGCAGATGACGGGAGTTTCGAAATCGATGGCCTGGCGGCGGGGCAATATACCGTCCATATTGAGTATATAGGGTATAAATCCGTTGACCGGTCCGTGACCATTACAGACAGAAGTGTTTCGCTGGGGACAATAAAAATGACTTCATCGAGCAATGAATTGAAAGGGGTGACCGTAGAGGGGAAGCAGATACGGGCTGAGCAATCTGGGGATACGACGTCATTTCATGCCGATGCCTACAAAACCAATCCTGATGCGACTGCGGAAGACCTGGTGACCAAAATGCCAGGTGTGACCTCGGATAACACCGGGGTAAAAGTGAACGGAGAGGCCGTGCAGCAGGTATATGTGGATGGCAAGCCTTTTTTTGGCACCGACCCCACTCTCGCACTCAAGAATCTCCCCTCCGAAGTAATAGACAAAATACAAGTGTTTGATAAGCTCAGCGATCAGGCCACATTTACCGGCTTTGATGACGGCAATTCTCAAAAGACCATCAACATAGTGACAAAGAAAAACAAAAGCGAAGGGGTTTTTGGTAAGGTATATGCAGGTTACGGCACAGATGACACTTACATAGCAGGCGGCAACCTGAACATATTTAACGGAGACCAAAGGATAACGATCCTCGGGCTGTCGAACAATATAAACCAGCAGAACTTTGGGTCACAAGACTTGCTGGGTGTGAGCGGCGGCAGCGGGCAGGGAAGAGGTGGTGGCGGCGGACGAGGTGCATTCGGGGGTGGTGGCGGCGGCGCAAACAATTTCCTCGTGAACCAACAAAACGGAATTACCACTACCAACTCTGCCGGGCTGAATTACAGCGACAACTGGGGGAAAAAGATAAAGGTAAGCGGCAGCTATTTTTACAATGCCACTTACAATGTGAACACCACCGGCCTGGTAAGAAATTATTTCACGGGTGCAGAAACGGGAAATGTATACAACGAACATGACAACACAGATACAAAAAATTATAACCACCGTTTCAACCTGAGATTTGAATACAATATTGACTCATTCAACACGATAATTTTTACGCCCGGTGTAAGCTTTCAGCAAAACAATTCTTCGAATGCCCAGACGGCAGCTACAGACAGCGCGCAGTTACCCATCATAAGCTCTCTGAATAACAGCAGCGCAAAAAACAGCGGATACAGCTCGACTAACAACCTGCTGATACAGCACAAATTCAGAAAGCCCCGCAGGACGATATCGTTAAATGTCAGTTCGTCGCTGAATGAAAAGTCGGGGGATGGCATGTATTATGCCAACGACACTGAATTCAGGTACGACGGCATTCTCCCGACGCCGCAGGACTCTGTGACGCTGCTCAACCAGCATTATACCCAATACAACAACAGCTATACTGTTGGCGGCAACCTCACCTATACCGAACCGGTGGGCAAGAAGGGGCAGCTTATGGCTAATTATTACCCTTCCGTATCGAAAAGCATAGCAGACAAGGAGACCTATAATTTCAATGCCACGACGCAGACCTACAGCTATTTTGACGATACGCTATCCAATAAATACCACAGCACATACAATGTTCAGAAGGGCGGCCTGAGCTACCGCATAGGCGACAAGAAATTCACACTTTCGTTTGGTGCGAATGTTCAGTATGCCACGCTTCTGGGCGACGAAACTTTTCCGAATACTTTTACCCTGCAAAAGAATTTCACAGATGTATTGCCCATTGCTTTTTTTAATTACCGGTTCAGCGACGGGAAGAACCTGCGCATCATGTACCGTACTAATACGGTGGCGCCCACCATTACACAGTTGCAGGATGTGGTGGATGTAAGCAACCCGCTGCTCATGAACACGGGGAACAGGGACCTGACCCAGGATTACGAGCAAACAATAATAGTTCGCTATGGGCTCACAAAATCGAAAACAGCACACAATTTTTTCGTGTACCTATATGGCAATTACATAACAAATTATATCGGCAACAAGACCTACCTTTTTACCAAGGATACCACTTTCCAGGGACCTGCACCCGATGCGCCGATAAATGTGAAGAACGGCTCGCAGCTTACCCTGCCCGTGAACCTGAATGGATATTATAACACCAAAGCCTTTTTCACATATGGTCTCCCCGCGGACTTTTTAAAGAGCAATCTTAATTTTAATGGCGGATTCAGTTATACAAGGTCCCCCGGTGTGCTTAATACGGTCTCAAGCCTTTCGAGTGCCGATGTAACAAATTATTCCAGCAATTATGTGCCGTCGGCTGGCATCGTATTGAGCAGCAACGTGAGCGAGAAACTTGATTTTACATTATCCTATTCAGGCAGCTATAACATTGTAAAGAATACACTACAGACCCAAACCAACAATAACTACTACAGTCACGTAGCG
>CAYNGS010000435.1:0-3498 GCA_964396625.1 uncultured Flavipsychrobacter sp. | reverse complement strand
ATTTGACGGAACATAATTAAAACAGATTAGCACCCAACATAGCATCATTGAATTTCATCAGTTGTGAGATAGTTTTTGAAGAGTTGATGCTTAAACATCATTACCTGCCATCTTTTCCCATTAATCCAGTTTAGGGTGTCTCATCGAGAAATTTGACTAATCGAAAATGGAATCTTCGCTCAATAAAAGACGATACGAACCACTAAATGCTGTTAAGGTATTATTATAATATTCCCTTAACTTTAAACGCAATGCCATCACCAGCAACCGAATCGGTAAATTTTAACTTCTTCCACGAGATTGGAAAAGGAGGAAACTACCTTTTGCTGTATCCTCAGCCGCAGGCGGGTCTGGCTATCCTAGCGCTTTATCAAAAAGTCAGGAACCGTTTTTTTCCTAATGGTCAGTTTAAAGAATCTGATATTTACCAAGCCTTTGAAGCCTCGAAAATGCTCATTGGCGAAGAAGAATACGACCGCCTGCCTCAAACCAAGTTCAATAATATGATCAGCGACCTGCAGGTATATTTCCTACGGTATGATGCTGACGAGCAGGTCTACACTTTAAAGGATTACGCGTATTCGTTTTGCAGGCATGCAGAGGAAACATTACTGGCAAATTTTAATCCCACAAAGATTGAAATGATCTGCAACCACTTGCGCGACAAACTAGAGAAATGCCATACCCAGCAGGAGGTCGTTGTATGGATAGACACGTATTTTGACAATTTCAAGCCGGTGATGAAATTGCAGGTAGACCAGCTAGAACGGCAGGTAGACCGCTCCGTCCAAGATATCAGAGAGACCAGGCAGGCAGAAAACAACTCGATCATCGATGTGCTGAAAGCGATTGATACTAAACTAGACGTGATCCGCCACCAAAATGTTGAACTTCGCTCGGCTTTTACAGAAATGAAATCTATTAACCGCCTTCTCGATATACATGCCGACCAGATCACTAGCCCAACGCTTTTTGAAAAAATCAGCGGTGCACGGCAATTCTTTCCCGAGCTTAAGTATACGCTTAATCTGATCGACAAACGGTTGGATCGCATCCAGCCGAAACTGCGGCAATTTTTTGGTATACTCCATAAGCCAACCTTTAATGTGCGTATAGAAAAATTTCTAAAATTCCTCCTTAGCTTTTCTTCAGCGGAAGGCAATAAGGTCATTCAATTTCCGGAGGGTGTTCCTGTTTATTTATTTCACGGGCAAACAAGCAACCTACCAATTGTCGAAAGAAAAGAGGACCTATTCCCGACCGCTTCCAAACCGCGCTCGGTCTACCGGACGGATATCCGCGAAAACGAACAAGGCACAGTCTCAGCCCGTAAACATTTAGCCATTTTCGATGAAACGCAGCTGTACCTTGAACAGATATTGGCTGAAGCCGCCCGATCACCTGAGTGACAACCTGACCACTGAGCGCTCATTTTCAGCACAATTATTTAAAGGTTCGAAGTATTTGGAACATAATCAAAGTGTACTGGCTGCGGTACTACAGGTGCTGGGTATCGAGAAATTTCCGAAGAGTGATCCAAAGGAACAACAATGGCGGCTGGTGGTCGACTGCGCGCATCCCGAGCGTATTGTGTTGTGTGAAAATTTGGCCGCATTAAAATCCCCAGACGATGCTATTCGGCTCAATACAGAACTATGGTATGTCGGAGGAAATAATACTAGGATACTAGAAAACCTTTCGGCAGAAAAGCTCCTGCTACCAATCTTCTATATGTGCGACTGGGATTATGACGGCCTACGTATTTACGAGACCGTTCAGAGAATTATGAAAGATAAAAATAACGTCATTGGCTTATTAATTCCGTATGATCTGAATAAAAAACTGCCTGTAGATTCACCTTATCATAACAGTCACTGGAAAAGCCAGCTTTATTTTTCGGGGTTGACTTCCGAACAATATTCCCAAACCGCAATAGACCTGATTAACGGCCTCATCGAGAACGACCAATGGGTAGAAGAGGAGAGCCAAGATTTTGAGGCGATGCTTAAACACAATAACGTGATCAGTTGAACGATCGGGATGATTTTTTTGTTAGCTTTAGACTAACCTTGTGTTTTGCTTACATGTCCATCTTTGCTTCATAATAAAAGCACTACATCCTTTTTTGCTGAAAGAGAAATACTAGATATTAACACAGGGAAATAGTGTCATATTGCAACTTTTACCAACAAAAAGAACAAACTAAAATCAGCACATTTATTATTCGCAGAGAGAGAGAGGCTCCAGCCTTAATAACGTAAAATTAAGGCTGGAGCCTAAATATATATGATTGCGCACGCTCGATTTATATTTAATCATCGTCTTACCAAATATTGGTGAGCGATTCGGTGAGCACTAAAGGTTTTTTTACTGAAAATGATTGATAATCAATATATTATGCTAGGCGCTCGAATCCCTCTCCCTCCGCAGATAGCAATATCAAAATGAAACAATAGCCTGTAAACTCCACGTTTACAGGCTATTTTCATTTACCGATAAAACCAAAAAGTGCATAAAATCGCATAATTCTGGTGAGCAATTCGGTGAGCAGTCGCCAGGTTGAAATTTCTGCTCACCGAATGCCTTTTAAGTTGTTGATAACCATAGTATTGTAGCGATGAGCATCTTAGTTAACTTTGTCTGTAGCGCTAATTTTGTTAATTGTTTAAATGATTACCGTCATAAACACCAATTTTAGCCTGCTTTTCTACATGAAGAAGCGGAACGATTACATATCCGGGCCAGCACCATCTATGTCACGAGCACCATTAAAGGAAGACGAGCAGAAATGCTACAAGAAAAACCTGCGAGTCTTCAAAATGGAACAATTCCAGTTTACGCGCCATCAGAACAAAGGGGAAGCCAAAACCTTCAATTTTTTCCTTGACGGGCTGCAGTCAAAAGTCTATGAGACACAAGTATACAGTCAAAAAGAGCGACGAGATCACTGCGGGATCACTCAAAAACAAGTTTTCGGGAAAAGATGAGAGTGTTATCGTGTTCATAGATGCATTCAGGGAGCACAACCGTAAAGTCACAGCGCTTGTAGGCACCGAATTTTCAACTTAATGATCCGTCTATATTTTTAACAGGACATATACTTGGGAAATGCTAGAGGGTAGTATGTTCCCATTGTGGGAAAAATATTCAAGAGCTGATGACCCTAGGCTAACTATATGATAATTGTCTTTGATTTAAAGATGTAAACCCATGCCAATTAGACATATAAATATTTCAAATTATCATTTAAATGTCTTTGAAAATCAGAGGCATGATTATTATGGTTTCTTATATCACAAAGTACAGAAGAAGGTAGTTCTCACCTAAACAAAAAATATTTTTCTATGCAAGTTATTTTGGAGGGATGAATCTAGTATGGAGGTTCATAGGGGGACTTCGTTTCTGGCAATAAATAGTGCTATGATTCATTTTACAGTGTCATTATCAAAGAAAATCTTCAATATATTCCCTGCTTGCGTGTGAAAGGAAATCCAGCTG
>CAYNGS010000434.1:0-3501 GCA_964396625.1 uncultured Flavipsychrobacter sp. | reverse complement strand
GGTCAGACTTTAATACGATCACATTTTTTTTCAGGAGGTATTGGTTGTCGCCCACGTGCCGGGTAACATTACACCCTGCCAATAGACCAAGGACTGCCGGAAGCAGAAAATAAAACACACTGTTCCTCTTCTCAAATAGTCTTTTGCTCATATGCCCGGTAACTGCAATTAATATAGTTTTGCAGTGTATGTTATCGAAAGCGCAAAATAAATACATTCGGTCGTTACAGCAGCAAAAATTCCGCAATGAATATAAGGTATTTATAGCGGAGGGGGCAAAGATCGCACACGAATGGCTGGTGTCTGCGACACAGATACAGATGATAGTTGCAACCGAAGACTGGGCCTTGCTGAATGGGCCGGGAATAGTCGGTCATCCCGAGGCCGAATTGCATATTGTTAAAGAGCACGAACTGGAAGCGCTGTCTGGTATGAGAACGCCGAACCATGTGTTACTTGTCATACCCGAATTGCCGGTTAAGGAGGTACCTGTTCTAAACGAATGGTACCTCGCGCTGGATGATATTCAAGACCCCGGTAATATGGGTACTATCATTCGCATTGCCGATTGGTTTGGTATCCGGCACGTTGTCTGTTCCTCAGGCTGTGTTGATGTGTATAATCCAAAGGTGGTGCAGAGTGCAATGGGCGGACATCTAAGAGTGAATATCTATGAAGCGGACCTGGCGACTTTTTTGTCTGCGATCAGGGTGCCTGTTTTGGCCGCTACACTAAGCGGCACGCCTGTCTATGATATGGAGCGGCTAAACGCGGGAGTCCTCGTCATCGGCAACGAGTCGAAGGGTGTGTCGGAAGAAATATTGTCCCTTGCCACGCAAAAAGTGACCATCCCTGGAAAAGGAGGAGCCGAGTCACTAAACGCTGCAGTCTCTGCCGGTATCCTCTGTGCACTGTTACTGCCGTGTTAAAATTCGGATGGAGTTGACGTACATTTAACTATGGTACAAAAATTGAGTCTAAATTTAAAAATGCTGAATAAGAATATTATGACACGTTTGTTTTTTGTAATGATGATATTGACAGCAGGCTTTTTGCGGTCCTCGGCCCAGTCTATGCTCAAGGTCCGCACCGCCGACAATATGCGCATCAATGTAATGGTAGATGGTCGTTATTTCAATAAAACCGGCACTTCTGTAACGGTGGGCGATCTCCCTTATGGCCGGCACAGGCTTCGGGTATACGAGGCCTCCCAAACACGTCGGGGCCGCGTCTTCCAGGAGGTAATATATGAAGGTAAGGTAATAACCGACCCGGGCATGATCACTATTTTGGTTTACGATCCCGCGACCGATCAAACCGACATACAGGAACAGCAAATAAACAGCTATCTGAACGATCATCCGATACCAAATGCTAACACCGGTCAGAATAACTCCGGCAGTTATGATGATGGAGACAATAATAACTCTGCCCCGGTGGCTGCGCCCGCGCCCGTAGCTTCAGGTTCGCTGACCAGCGCTAAGATCGACCAGTTGAAAACGAAAGTAAACGCGAAAAAAACGGATACGGACAAGATGAATACCTTGAAAACTGAACTGAGTGGTGAAACCTTCACAACCGCGCAGCTTGGGGATATGATGGATTTGTTCAACTTCGAGAGTGCTAAAGTCGAATTTGCAAAGTGGGCCTATAGTTCTACAGTGGACAAAGACTATTTTTCCGACCTGGAAGGCAAACTTACTTACAAGAATTACCAGGACGATCTGGACAAATTCATAAAGGATAACAGTAAGTAAGTTTATGAAGTCGCAAGGCTGGTTTGCTTATTAAGTCCGTAATAGTGATTGAAGAACTTGCCGGTAAGAAAGCCTATGGAAGTACCCACTAGTGCACCGCAAGTGACATCAATAGGGTAGTGCACGCCAACGTAAACCTGCGAGAACGATACCAGCGCAGCCCAACAGATAGCCACGGGCCAGATCCACTTTCCATAACGGCTCAGTGTTATGGCGCTAAAAACGCCCACAGCAAAATGGTTTGACGCATGAGAAGACGGGAAGCTGTACCCGCCGCCGCATGGTACAATGAGGTGTATGACACTGGACAGATATGGGTTATTGCATGGCCTCAGCCGATGAAAATAAGGTTTCATCAGGTGTGCACTCATCTGGTCGGAGAGTATAAATGAAATGATAAAAACGGTGCACCAGATGAGGCCCTTGCGTCCGAACCTCGACGGAATGAACAACGCTAAAAAAAAATATAGTGGCACCCAGGTCCACTGGTTCCTGAAGAAAGGGATGACTGCGTCGAAGAATGAATTATGCCACTGTGTATTCAGGTAATACCACACAGTGTGATCATAGTTTATCAGCAGGTCATGGATCTTTTTAAGCATACTTCTTTTTAAATACCATGATCAGACGTGGCGAGTCGGTAGGATGATAGGGTCGCAGTTGGTAATCCCCAAATGTGGTCACCAGCGATAATTGCGTTTGCTTGAACATCCGGATAAAATCAGACAGTGTAAACGCGGCAACACTCTCAGTATACTGTCTTGGCCTCTTATCAGCGTCAGTAAAGTTTATCTCCTTAACAATGTGGTTCCGCTCTATTCTCTTATTTATCCTGAATGTATAGCTGCCACGCTGCACTATTTCTTCCGGCACAAAATTACTTATTATCTGCTCGTAGTTAAGGTAGTCTATTACCAGTATGCCATCCTTTTTCAAGGCAGCAGCAAAAGATTTTGCCGCGAGCGCATGGTCACGATCGTGAGTAAAATATCCGAAACTCGTGAAGAAGTTAAACGCGTAATCAAAGTAGTTGATATAGAATGGGAAGCGCATATCCTGCACAAAAAACTGCAGGTTATCGGTTTCAAATGCCTTAGCCGTTTCTATGCTTTCATGCGAAATGTCAATGCCAGTTACGTCAAAGCCATGCTCGGCAAGTTGCCTCGCAAACCGCCCCTCACCACAGGCGATGTCGAGCATCGCCGAGTCCTTTCGCGGCCGCAGATAATCCAGAAGGTTCTCAACAAATTCCTGTGCCTCGAACGCGTCCCTGTTCTGATAGAGAATTTTGTAAAACGGGGATCCAAACCAATTTTTATACCAATCCATAATTAAATTCAAGGTCGAAATCCCAAAAGTAACAGATACTAACTACACCCTGGAATATAACTTCCTGCCACATTGGGTATCCAAAAATAAGGTATATTTGCCGCCCAATTTATAACATGAATTTCAGACGCATACTCGTATTTTATCGTATTCCTATTGCTGTTATTTTGATAGCGCTCGGTTTCCTTATCGGATTTAAAGTTACCTGGTGGATCGCCTGGATACCTTTTTTGGTAGCAATATTAATGATCGTTGCATATTTTATGATCGGCCCAATGACGTTGATTCAGGGTTACATGGAAAGTGGCGACATGGAAGGTGCGCAAAAATTGCTGGGCAAGGTCAAATTCCCCAATCTTTTATACAAACCGGTAAGGTCTTCTTTCTACATGCTTCAGTCTAACTTCTCGACAAT
>CAYNGS010000433.1:0-3502 GCA_964396625.1 uncultured Flavipsychrobacter sp. | reverse complement strand
CACTATATACACTCAATAAAAAAATACTCAATAACAAACAAACAATATTCCCTTAATTTGCTTTTTTCTCAAACCATCCTGATGCCATCAAGGAACCGTACAAGAACTTTTTGGAGAATAAACTGCGTAGCCATTTCAATTTCAGCGGTGTACCGCTTAGAATATTCATAAGAAAGAAATAAGGAAAGTAATTACATTAAAACAGATCGACCAGAAATAGCCTGTGAAAACGAGAACATTAAAAAAGGACAAGGTTAATATTATCACACTTGGCTGCTCCAAGAATATGGTCGACAGCGAAGTACTCAGCGGGCAGCTCAATGCGAATGGCATTACCGTCACCCATGAGAACCGCAAGTTGGATCATAATATAGTGGTCGTAAATACCTGCGGCTTTATAGATAAGGCCAAGGAAGAGAGTGTAAACACGATACTGGAGCAGGTCGCTCTGAAACGCAATGGTCAGCTTGACAAAGTTTACGTCACTGGCTGCCTCAGCGAGCGCTATCGTCACGACCTGCTGAAAGAAATACCGGAGGTAGATGCATGGTTCGGCACCATGGAACTGCCGCAGATGCTCAGGCAGTTCAATGCAGACTACAAAGCAGAGTTGATCGGGGAGCGGCTGCTGAGTACCCCAAAACACTATGCCTACCTTAAAATATCTGAGGGCTGTAACCGCACCTGTTCCTTTTGTGCCATTCCGCTTATGCGCGGCAAGCACGGCTCAAAGAGCATCGAAGAGATCATTACCGAGGCAAAACGGTTAGTAAAAATGGGCGTCAAAGAGATCATGCTCATTGCCCAGGAACTTACTTATTACGGACTTGATCTTTATAAAAAGCGCGCCCTTCCCGAACTCCTCAGGCATCTTTCCGATGTTGAAGGCCTGGAGTGGATACGCCTTCACTATGCTTACCCCTCAAAGTTTCCACTCGACATACTGGATGTAATGCGTGAGCGCGACAATATTTGCAATTACCTCGACATGCCGCTGCAGCACATATCGAACAATATGCTGACTGCCATGAAACGCCAGATAACCCGTGAGGAGATCACAGATCTTATTGCCAACGTGCGCGACAGGGTGCCCGGTATCTGCATACGCACCACACTTATTGCCGGCTTCCCGGGAGAAACAAGGGACGACGTCGAAGATCTCAAACAATTCCTCACCGATACCCGCCTCGACAGGGTCGGCATATTCACCTACTCACACGAAGAGAACACCTCGGCTTACGACCTCGTTGATGATGTTCCGGCTGACGAAAAAGAAGCACGGGCACAGGAAATAATGGAAGTGCAGCAGGAAATATCGCTTGAAAAAAATCTTGAAAAAGTAGGTAACACCTACAAGGTCATCATCGACAAGAAAGAATCCGGCCGTTACCTCGGACGCACAGAATTCGACAGCGTGGAAGTGGACAACGAAGTAGTGATAGACGGGAAGAAACCACTGACCATCGGCGATTTTGTCAATGTACGCATCACAAAAGCCTTCGACTATGACCTCGAAGGAGAGGTAGTATAGTTTTCCTGAGGAAGCTTTTAAGTCCCTCCCCTGGTACTGTATTTATAGTCTTTTTCTTCACCTGCCCGTTGGTTGCACGGTTTTTGTATCGTTTCTGCTAAACTCACTGTCATGCGCG
Organism: uncultured Flavipsychrobacter sp.; assembly: GCA_964396625.1. Taxonomy (GTDB): domain Bacteria; phylum Bacteroidota; class Bacteroidia; order Chitinophagales; family Chitinophagaceae; genus Nemorincola. The sequence continues at coordinate 1,853 of CAYNGS010000433.1, read as the reverse complement.
TATTAGGTATAGTTTTGATCATTGCAGGCGTCCTGATGTTAGTATTTAGAGGATTGAATTTCCAGACGGAGAAAACGATCGTGGATGCAGGGCCCTTGCAGATCAACAAAAAGGAAAACCGGCAAATTGGCTGGCCGGGCTATGCCGGTGGTGTAGCCGCAATTGCCGGAGTAGTACTGGTCATTGCCGCCGAGAAAAGAAAACCATGACCACTTGCTAAAACATCCGGTAATACTTGCCTGGAAGTGTCTTTATAATGCCCTGCATTTCCAGTTGCAGCAGCGTTGCAGCCAGCATTGAGCTTTGCAACCCGGTATGATGAAAAATTTCATCAGCATGAACAATATCCCTGCCCTGCAGCAGATCGACTATCTTTTGTTCATCAGGCGAGAAGTTTAAGAACAATTGTTTTTGCACGGCTTTCGGCCTCCCCTCGGTATTCCAGTTCATTAATTCTACAATATCTTCCGCACCCGTAATTAACGCCGCAACGTTATTCCGTATCAGTTGATTGCAACCCGCACTCCTTGTGTCATTTACCCGCCCGGGAACCGCGCCCACTTCCCGGTTATAGCCACTCGCCATGCTGGCAGTGATCAGCGCTCCGCCCGATACATGGCTTTCAACCACAACCGTAATATCACATAGCCCCGCTACTATGCGGTTGCGCATCGGAAAATTCCCCCGGTCAGGCAATGTTTCAGACGTGAACTCAGTAAGAATACCCCCGTTCTCGACCATCTGCTCAGCCAGCGCCTTATGCGTATGGGGGTATATCCGGTCCAGCCCGTGCCCCAGCACACCCACTGTAGGAATACCGAGCTGCACCGATTTTTTATGTGCAATAGCATCGATCCCCAGTGCCAGCCCGCTCACGATCACCACATTGTCCAGCGACCGCAGGCCTTCCACCAGTTCCTCGCATATCTTCTGCCCATAGTCGGTATTTTTCCTGGTTCCCACTATCGCCACCACTTTGGCCGCGTCCAGGTCGGCATTGCCTTTATAGAAAAGAAGCAGCGGGGCATCGCTGCAGTTGCTCAGCCTTTTCGGATAGTTGTGCCCGGTGTAGATCGCGCTTATATCATGCTTCAATATGAAATCCAGTTCCTGCGCGGCTTTTTTCAGCAGTTCATCATCCTTAAACCCCTTTGCTTTCACTTCCGTTATGCCGTCTATTGTCTTCAGCTCCTTTAGCGGGGTTTTAAAAACCTTGCTTGCCGTACCAAATCGCTCCAGCAGTACCCTGCCTGTCTTCACCCCTATGCCCGGCACAAACGTCAGCGCCAACTGGTAAAATAACTCATCATATTCGTCTTTATGATCCATGTACATTCTATTATCAATCGAAAACATTCGCGGCCGGAAGGGTTATCAAAAACCCAAATCCGCGCCGATGGTCCCCAGTTCCGGTGTTTTCCATTTTATCAAACTATCTTTGGGCGGGCAAAATATAAAAAATGAAGAAAATCGTATTGATTTTTTTAGCAGTTATCCTTTGTACGGCGGCATTTGCAAAAAAGCAAAAGCATAAGAGAAAACAAAAAAACAGCAACGAAATAATTTCGGTTGCCTTACGCCATACGGGCTGCTACGGCCGCTGCCGCGATTATACGGTCGAGATCAACACAAGCGGCCTCGTCACCTACACGGCTACCCGCTTCAATATCGACTCCGGCATATTCACAAAAAATATCGGGGCCGCAAAAACAACGGAAATAATTAACCAGTTTAATGCATACAGGGTAGATACCTGCAAAGACATCTATGAGAGCAGGATACCCGATCTGCCGGGCATGATCTATACCATCAGGTATGAAAACAAAACAAAAAGGATCAGCGACGCAAAATAC
>CAYNGS010000432.1:0-3507 GCA_964396625.1 uncultured Flavipsychrobacter sp. | reverse complement strand
CACCTATGATGAGGGAGGAAATCTTTACCTGGGCGGACTGGTGAATGCACTAGCTATTGCGGGTGGCGGATCTTACCCGGTAACTCCCGGTGCGTACCAAAGCGTGTTCGGAGGAGGACAGGGAGCCACCGCTATAGAATATGGCGCTGATATCGGCATCATGAAACTCAGCTCCGATGGCTCTGCGCGTGTTTATGCCACCTACCTGGGAGGCAGCAATAACGAGCGTCCACATAGTCTTATTGTGGACCCGGCGGGCAACCTGGTCATCGCAGGCAGAACGCACTCTCACGATTTTCCGGTAACGGCCGGCGCCTACCAAATGACAAATGCGGGGGGCTGGGACATAATTGTCAGCAAACTCAATTCCACCGGCACTGCGCTGCTGGCATCGACCTACGTTGGCGGCAGTAGTGATGATGGTCTTAATTTCGATTCGACGGAAGTAGGTTATGGGCACCTGAAATGGAACTATGGTGATGATGCGCGGAGCGAAGTGCAAATAGATGATGCAGGGAACATTTATGTGGCCGGGTCTACAGAATCGACCAATTTCCCGGTGACACCTGGCACGGCATTGTCAACGACTTTCGGAGGCGGTTTGCAGGATGGCGTGGTATTTAAAATGAACAGCAGCCTGTCCTCTCTTATCTGGAGTACATACCTTGGCGGTAATGGTGATGATGCGGCCTATGTGCTTGCGTTTGACAAGACACAAAGTTCCTTTTACGTGGCCGGTGGCACGAATAGTCACAATTTCCCGGTGACACCCGGCACCTGGCAAACTACATACCAGGGCGATTCGGCAGATGGTTTTGTGATGAAGTTCAACAATTCAACGCCCTATAATCTGCAAAAAGGCTCTTTTGTAGGCACGTCGCATTTCGACCAGGTATACGGCGTTCAGACCGATGATTCCGGAAATGTCTATGTAATGGGCCAGTCGCTGGGTGGCGCCTTCCCGGTGACACCAGGGGTATATGTCAATGCCAATTCCAGTCAATTTATTATGAAAATGGATGGCAACCTGAGTACAGACCTTATCTCTACCGTTTTTGGTTCGGGCGACCCGCTACACACCAATATATCGCCCGTGGCCTTCCTCGTCGATACCTGCAATAACGTTTATTTGTCAGGCTGGGGCGGGAACATAATGGGAGCAAGCGCCCCGGGCCTTGCTCACTCCGGCACGACAACGGGCATGCCGACCTCGCCCGATGGACACCAATTAACGACCGATGGCTACGACTTTTATTTCATTGTTCTTGGCCCGGGAATGACCACATTGCGATACGCTACTTTTTACGGCAGAGATGCACCCGGTGGTTTTGGAGAGCACGTGGACGGCGGTACCAGCAGGTTTGATAAGCAAGGTATCATATACCAGGCTATTTGTGCGAATTGCGGCGGACCCGCATCGGGAGCTCCGCCCTTCCCTACAACTTCAGGTGTGTGGGCACCAACAGATATGTCCAGTAACTGTAATGAAGCGGGATTGAAGATCGCGTTCAACATTGGGCCGGTGACCGCGAATGTGAGCGCCGGGCCGAGTACCAGTGGGTGCGCGCCACTTACGGTGAACTTCACCAATACATCGACAAACGGACTTAGTTACATATGGAATTTCGGGGACGGAAGTCCGACGGTTACTTCGTTCTCCACGTCGCATGTGTTTACCAGCGCCGGCACCTACACGGTCACTTTGTCGGCCAGCAACTCCAATGCCTGTTTCAGAACCGATGACACCGCACGCCTTATCATTGTTGTAGACACAAATTATATCACTCCTGCATTTACCTACACCATCACCAGCAGCTGCGACCCCTACATCGTGTCATTTACCAATAATTCCGTGACCCACACAGCAACAGGGACTTCTACCTACCAATGGTTTTTGGGCGACGGTACAACTTTTTCCGGCGCCAACCCACCCGACCATAATTACCCGGATACGGGCACCTACACTGTGACATTCGTAATGGACAATTCAGGCGCATGCAAGACGCCCGACACCCTGGTACAGCAGATAACTATACACAAATTCATGGTATCGGCGAATTTTACTGCCCCGACGAAGGTGTGCGCGGGAGCCACCGTGTCGCCGCTTTTCACAGGATTGAATGCGATAAGCACCTCATGGACCTTTGGAGATGGATCGCCGGTAACAGGCACGCCGGCGCACGTGTATAGCAGTGTTGGCACTTATACCATAACCGTGATCGCTAAAAACAGCGGCGCCTGCAACGGAGCAGATACATTCACACAAATCATTACAGTGCTGGGTGTGCCGATCGCTGACTTTTCGTTTACACCTACGGTCGCTACAGCCAACGTCCCAACCACATTCACGAACCTGTCGAAGAATGCGGTACGGTACTTATGGGATTTTGGCGATGACACGACTGCTACCGTAGTAAACCCTGTGCATCAATACGACAAAACAGGAAGCTATAAAGTGTGCCTGACGGCATGGCACCAGGATGACTGCCCCGATGTGGCCTGCAAGCAGGTGCCTACGGACGTGGAACCGCTCATTGGCATTCCAAGTGCATTCAGCCCTAACGGCGACGGCGACAATGATATCCTTTATGTGCGCGGTGCAGCGATCAGAACACTCGATCTGAAAATATTTAACCGGTGGGGACAGCTGATATTTGAAACAACAAGCAAGGAACACGGATGGGACGGCACATTCAACGGACAGCCGCAGCCGATAGACGCCTATGCTTATGTGCTGAAGGCGACATTTATAGATGGGACAGGAAAGGTGCTGAAAGGAAACATAACATTATTGAGATAATAGACCGGCTCGTTAGCCGGGCCTACAAAAGTAAGCGCGTATTGTCACGGATGAGAAAAGCAGTTTGGATGATGGCGGCACTGTGGTTGTTTCATGGCTTAACGGCCATGGGGCAGAGCATGCACTTCAGCCAGTATTATAATGCGCCGATGCTGCTGAACCCGGCGAATACTGCGCTGATGCCGGATAATGATTACCGTGTGGGACTCAACTACCGGAACCAGTGGTCATCCATTCCGGTGCCGTTCAATACTTTTTCGTTTTTCGGAGATTGCAAGATCGGCGGCAACAGTGACAATGAAGATCACAACAACTGGCTTGGGGTGGGCCTTGCGTTGTTTAATGACAAAGCAGGGGATGGCGACTTGTCGCTGCTGCAGATGCAGGGCAACCTTGCGTACCATTTGCAGTTAAGTAGTCATACAATGGTGTCCGTGGGCCTGGCGGGTTCTTATGTGCAGCGGAGTGTGAACTATGATAACCTTACGTTCGACATGCAGTGGGATGGTTTTACGTTCAATAAGAATTATACTAACGGCGAAAAAGTAGGCATTCTCAAAACGAACTATTTTAGTGTAGCTCCGGGTATCAACTTCGCGCTGTTTCCAAATGAGAATGTGTATGTGAAGCTGGGTGCAAGCGTGCAGAATGTGAACCAACCGAATGAGAGTTTTTATAACCGGACGAACACAGTTGGTTACCGGCCA
>CAYNGS010000431.1:0-3510 GCA_964396625.1 uncultured Flavipsychrobacter sp. | reverse complement strand
TTGTTTAACGAATCGGTCAGGTCTATGGTACGCCACATCCTTTTGTAGAATTTGATATCATACTTGCTCACGTCGGGCAATGCAAATGGCTTAGCGCCCCTCAGCAGTGGTATTTTGTAAAAACCATCTACCGGCCGGGTGCTGTCCAGAGGAAAACTATAGTAAGCCATGGTGCTCGTATCGGCTACAAGCAGGTCGGGTATCTTGGCAATACTGTCGGCTATCACCTGGGCTGCCTTGGTACTGTCGGCGATTTTTCCGGCCGTAGCAATACTATCAGCCGCCCTCATTGCAGCCATGCTGTCCATGCGGGCCTGCTCTGCCTTACTGATATGCGTTGTCTTGGCTTTCTTCTTTTTCTTCTTCTTGCCTGAACTCTGCGCCTGCAACACCGTGCTTACCCCAAGCAAGATAAGCAACATCATAGCAAGTATTGTTTTCTTTTTCATAACCGATTAGTTAGGTTTATGCTCATTACTCAACTGTAAATATGATAGGATCTAACTGCCTCTTCATACCGTCAACGCCTGTACCATTTACAAGGTCGAAATATACTTTTGACCCTGGCACGATACCGTTCATTGCAGACATCATAGCCGGAGTCAACGCATTAGTGTTAGATTCAAAAACCTGCACATCGCCACGTGGCTTGGTAATGTAAAGCGTGAAGTGCTGAATAGTGAACGGTGCATCGAATTCGAAGTCATCGAGAACAGCAAATATTCTGTTCTGGGCCTTCATAGCAGCGCCGCTCAGCCTGCCACCGCCCTTACCGCCAAATTTAACGTGGGGTGGGGGAATGGGCTTAACGCGGAATTCAGTAGTGCTCAGCAGCGTGTTCTTGCCACCGAAATCGCCTGATACAGAAATCTTCACTGTGCCACGCTGCCTTACATTCACAATATAGCTGCCGTTCGCACCCTTGATCTCACCCTCGCTGATGCTCACGTGTACCTTATCCATGCTGATGCCGGGAGCCGATACAGATACCGGGTTAGGCACGCCTATATAAAATACGTTCATCTTGGTAGGCGATACAGTTGCAGATGGTTTCGCTACAGTGTAAGTCTGGTCTGGCAGTTGGTATTCCTTCACCGTTCCGTCAGTTTGTTTGATACGGATCATACCCGACCATTTTTTCTCACCTTCAGACGTTGCAGCAGCCTCGTAAATACCCTTTCCATCAACGATGTTCAGCTTCTGTCCGCCAACGGTGATCTCGGGGTTTGTTTTAGAGTCGAATGCGGTTAAAAATACTTCGGCCTTATACTGCTGTCCTACCAGGATGTAGGAAGAAGGAGCGATAGCCACAGCCTGGAAACGGTCGAGGTTAATCACCGCCTTATCTGCTTCACCAAGGATCTTTTTAACTACATCGGATTCTGTGTTCTTAAGGTCCGCCTGTATCTTGGTAAGGGCTGTTAAAGCAGCCGTCAATGGAATTCCATCACCAAAATTATCATCTTCCCATGTTGTCTGCAAGCCGCCCTTTCTTTTTGGCGGATCCTGTGCGTTGAGAGCCAGTTTCAGACCTTCCTGTTCTCTTGGGTCCAGTGAAGCCAGTATCTTTTTGCGTGTGTCTTCAATACGGTTCTTCAGGTCTTTAGCCTTTCCCAGGCGTATCATGATTCTTGGAGACAGGTCTATGTCTGCGCGGGCCTTTACGTCGCCACTCGCTTCATCGGTGCCACCACCTTTTTCTATCAGCAGCGCCTTTATTTCATTGATGTAAGCGTCAAGATCAGAAGAGTATTTTCTTACCTGCATTGCCCTGTCATAAACGGGTTTTGCACGTTCCGGCTCATTTTTCAGTTTGGTAGCTTCAAATGCGGCAAAGGTATTTGCAACGGTGGTCTGTACATTTTTTGTAGAGGTCTCCAAACTTATAGTTAAATTTCTAAAGGCATCAAGCACATGATCGGTAACCGTAGTAGCTGCAATGCCAAGCAGTACCAGGTATAATATACCCATCATCTTTTGCCGGGGCGTTTCTTTTAAAGCTGCCATGCGTTTTTATATTTTTAGTTTTTTTCCCGAATGCGCCTGGTCGGGCTTTCTCATCGATAAGTCTCAATCCAGGCATGTTTATATTATGCCCTCGTTTAGTTTTTCCTGAATGCTTCCAGCTGAGCAGCGTAAACCTTGCTAAGGTCGGTGAGGTTTTTGTTATATGCCCTCATGCCCAATGTAGCTGCTTCAAATTCCTTCATCATTGTTTGTGATGATGCTGTCATCTGGTTGATAGACTGCAGTGTTTTGTTGAACTGGTCAAAACTTGCATTCATATCGGTAATGTTCTTGGCATAAGACCGGAGGCCTGCAGAGGCAGTTTCCATGTCCTTCAGCATATTCTGCGATGTGGTTGAGATCTGGCTCATTGCCTGCATCGTCTTATTGAGGTTATCAAACCCGCTGCTAACGGCAACCATGCCGTCGCGGAACTTCTTTACGTCATTTGTAGCGGTTTCTATTTCCTTTACAAAGTTTGTGGTAACATTGGCCGAACCGGCTATCTGGTTCACAGATGCTACTGTCTTCGTAAAGTTTTGGAAACCCTGTGTCAATCCGTCGATCACTTTTGGAGTGATCGCTGTATTCAAAAGAGCGTCAAGACCGGATGGCCCGCCATCGGCTGCCTTACTCTCTTCCTCAACAGACATTGAGGCAATACCAAGAATAAAGAATAAGAAAGACTCGGTTAACAGACCGATTGCGATCATGTATTCCCCGCCTTGCCAGTGAAGAATTTTAAACATCAAACCGATGATAACCACACTAGCACCCCATGAGATGACTGTGTTAAGGCCAATTTTCTTTTTTACATTTTGTTGTGTACTGCTCATAATTGACAATTTAGTTGAATTTGTGAGTGATGACTTTTTCTGGTTTGTGTTTGGAATATTTAAATTATTAAAAAAAACGTATTAACGAATCTCAGGCAGCCTGAAGTGGCTGAACTTGCCCTCAGACTTTTTGCCTTTGAAAGTTTTACTTCTTGTTTTAACATCTTTACGGATTATTTCCGGAGCCTGCACCACACATCTGAAACCTAAATAGCAATGGGAAACGTTTTGTAATTCAAGATCGCGATAGTAGGGGCTCAGCGCATTGGCATTGCTCATAAACGAGCCGCCGCGTATCACTTTCCGCTTCATCGCGTCTGCGTCTGTAGAGTCGGCATCATATAACAATGCCGGGTTAAGGTCGGACACGAAGGAGAACGCAGATGGGCTGTATGCGTCAAGCACCCACTCAGATACGTTTCCTTCCATATTATATATACCAAATTCGTTGGGCGCAAAGGCCATTACCGGTAGTGTGAGCGCTGCTCCGTCCTCCGTATAGTCGCCTTCGTCCTGCTTGAAGTTCGACAGCAGTCCGTAAGTATCCCTGTGAATAGGGGTGCTGTCCACAGGATTGCCTTCTATTTTGTAAGAAGCTTTTTTACGTTTTTTGAAGCTTAGGTAATCGGCCACATAAAGGTTGCCTACCGCTGCCTTCTTCCGCTCG
>CAYNGS010000430.1:0-3518 GCA_964396625.1 uncultured Flavipsychrobacter sp. | reverse complement strand
GGGTGATGGTGGCCCGGCCCGTCTTGCGAAATTAGGATCGCCGTCGGGCGTGGCTGCAGACAGGAGCGGGAATATATATATAGCGGACCAGGGTGGGCAAAGAGTAAGAAAGGTCAACGCGGCAGGCATAATCAGCACGGTCGCCGGAAACGGGGGTGTTGGCTTCAGTGCGGATTCAGTCGCGGCTACAACTTCTGAGTTGAATTATCCCGAGGGAGTCGCAGTAGATAAGATCGGCAATGTATACATAGCTGATCAGTACAACCAACGCATCAGAAAGGTTGATACAAGCGGAATAATCACCACTATTGGCGGGAGTGGGGCCATTGGGTATTCAGGTGATGACGGCCCGGCTACCGGCGCGGCGCTTTACAACCCGGCTGATGTGGGCGTAGATAATATCGGAAATGTTTATTTTGTCGATCAGGACAATCACGCGGTCAGAAAAATTAGCGCCTCCGGCGTTATCACGACAATAGCGGGTACCGGATCTGGTGGATATGGCGGTGATGGCGGGCCGGCTACAGCGGCAGAACTGTACTTCCCTCAAGGGATTGCGGTTGACAGTGCAGGTAATATATTTGTTGCTGACCTTTACAACGAACGGGTAAGGAAAATAGATGTTTTGACCGGCATTATTACCCTGGTGGCCGGCAATGGAACAGGCGGTTTCTCGGGCGATGGCGGACCGGCGACGGCCGCCGGAATAGCTGAGGCATCAGCGGTAGCTGTTGATCGTTTCGGTAACCTGTTCATTGCCGATCTTTACAATGAAAGGATCAGAAAAGTAGATGCGGTAACAGGAGTGATCCAGACAGTAGCCGGAGGGGGGACAATAACCCCGGATAGCTGCGGTCCGGCCACAAGCGCTTTGCTAAATGCCCCGCAAGGCATTGCCGTAGATACCAATGATTATTTTTACATCGCAGACTTTAATCATTCAGTGGTGAGAAAGGTTTGGGACACCGTTTGCGCGGCATCGGAAGGAATCGGGACCGACAATGCAAGTGCAGTAGTTATATTCCCAAACCCATCCGATGGGATTTTTACGATAAAGAATTGTGACACTCAAAACCCGACTGACATAAACGTATACAACCTCCTCGGGAACGCCGTATATCAAAAAAGAATTATTTATCCATCGATAGATATAGATTTTTCCGGTATGCCAAGTGGAGTATATACAATAAACATAAGGTCAATTAACAATACCGGAGTCTGGAAGTTAATAATTGATCATTGAAATTGTTGATATAGTTAGGATTTTTTTTGAAAACACCCATCCAGTTTTGTTTTTTGCCTGTCTATTAATTGTTAGCAAACTCTTTGTAATGGTTTGTTGATAGCATTTCTTGCAAAAAATGCGTATGTTTAATGTCGCTATTTTTCAATGCACCAAGGGCAAGGGACTTTTGAATGGCTTTTTAACTGAACTAACAATATGAAGTACCGTTATTTCTTAACACTTTTTACAAGTGCAGTTGTTTTTTTTACGAGTGCCGTGCATGCGCAGTTGGTGAGTGACAATGCATTTTTACAGGGGCAATATCTTGAGGCAGTGATCGCCCCCAATGGATCTTGGGGAAGCACTGTGGCGGTACCGGCCGCCTATCATAAAAATACCGGGCTAAGCGAACCAGCCAGTTCGGCGTATTTAGATCCTGTAACGGGCACGAGCCCGAGCGGCGGACTCATGGATTTTAATTATGACTTTAGACATAACGGATGGATACCTGGGAGCTTTTCCGCGTTTTATCCCCCATGGTATGGACCGTATTATATGCCCGGCACTCCGTTTGACGGATGGGCGATGCAGGTGAATGGTGTGAGGAGCGATGCATGGTACACTAACTATGGCTATTGGAATGCAGCCGGCGGTACATTGACCGGTACAGTAAACAGTTATCAGCAAATACCTTCAACTTGTATACAAACGCCAAGCATGATGATCGGAACCTGGAACGGAACGGCAGGCCCGGCAAATGCTTTACACATTTCTGCTGCGACAAGGGTAGACACATTAGCGGATTGGGCCGTGGTAACGGTCAAATTTGTAAATTCGAGTGCAGATAGTATGAAGGCTTTGTACTACTGGGTAAGTGCAGACCCTGACAACGACGAAACTGATTCGTTGGGAAGTTTTCCTACCAATAACCATGTAGTGTACCAGGGAGATGCACTTAACAGGCATGAAGTGAGCGCGCGCCCCCCATCTCTCCATCAGAATGCATTCTCGGGTCTTGCAACAAAAGATTGTCGTGCAAAAGCGTTCATATACACTAACTGGTCTTCACACCCACCTGAGGGGGCGGGAAATACTTTGGATCAGATATATGACGAAACGGCCACAGGATGGTTAGGAACATGCTACTATGGCGTTGGTAATTCAACCTCTGGAGAAGATATTGCTTACGGGCTTATTTATAAACTCGGCGATCTTCCTCCCGGTGATAGCACGATCCTTTCGTTTGCGTGGATTTTTTCCGACACGGCAGCAATTGACAGTGCTTTTCCGGAACCAAAATTATCTACAGAAGGTGTGCTGCACGATGTGTATGATACCGTCAACGGTTGTTCGATGACTGGTTGCGGGGTGCTCAGCAACACGAAGTTCGATGCAGATATTATTGGTGGTGATTCTAAGGACTGGACCTATAGTCACTGGACCTGGGCGCCCTCCGTAGGTCTTTCAACTACCACTGGGACACATGTGACCGTTACATTGACAGCCTTGAGCGGTGTAACCACATTTACCATAACCGGTACAGAGGATACCACACACGGCAAGTGCGGACATACGGTGCAATTATACCTCACGGTATTGCCCTGTTTCAGCGCTTCGAGCAACTCGGGAGGTCCATATCCCCAGGGTATTTGCTTGTATGATACTTTAAAACTGTACGCACATGGAGATTCTACAGATGCCACCTATATCTGGTGGGGTCCGGCCGGGTTTTCAGCCTTTACACAATATACTGAGCGGCCGCCCATGTTAACAGGGGCCGATACGGGTTGGTATTACGTAGTCAGGAATGTAGGTAGCCAAAGTGACACTACCCGGACATACGTTCGGTTTGACGCGACCCCCTTCGTAACAGCTACGACGAATGCGCCAATTTGCTCAGGGAATGATCTTGATCTTTTTGCAACTCCTGACTCTGCCGCCGAAACGTTCACATGGACGGGACCTAATGGCTTCCTGTCCGGATTGCAAAATCCAATCATCACGGGCGCGCCAGTGAAAGATAGTGGAACATACAAAGTGGTGACCAACTTATACGGTTGCGTGGACAGTGCCTATGTGCATGTAGTCATAGATAGCGCACCCGTAGTGCCCAATGTATGGAGTAACTCGCCGGGAACACCTGCGATATGCCAGGGAGATACTTTAAAACTATTCTCCGCCGATTCGACACCGGGTGTGACGTATGCATGGAAGGGGCCCCTATCCTTTGTATCCACGGATCAGAACCCGATGATCCCCAACGCGCAGCCGGCAGCATCCGGTAACTACACGG
>CAYNGS010000429.1:0-3533 GCA_964396625.1 uncultured Flavipsychrobacter sp. | reverse complement strand
GAATTGTATATCGGGTTCGTTGTGAATCCATAGCTGATAATTCTCTTTGGATAAATCTTCAGTGCTGCCGACAGGTTACATCGTTTTATTTTAATTTAGCTCTCATGAACGATCTGAGTAAATCCCATTTGGGTGCCGGTGGCAACCCGCCATTTCTAAAACAAGGTTCGGTAATAGGTATTACTTGCCCATCCGGCTATGTATCTAAAGACCGTGTGGCCTATTCAATCAAGGTGCTGGAACGGTGGGGTTTTAAGGTGAAGGAAGGCAAGACCATCGGCAGTGAGTTCAATTATTTTTCCGGCACAGACGCCCAGCGGGCTGCCGACCTGCAGGCAATGCTCGATGACCCCGGCATAGATGCAATACTGATGGGGCGTGGAGGCTATGGCATGAGTCGGATCATTGATATGCTCGACTTCAGTACCTTTCTGCGGCGGCCGAAATGGATATGCGGCTTCAGCGACATAGTGGTGCTGCAAAGCCACCTGCAGGCGCGTTTTTTTATGCCATCACTGCATAGCCCTATGTGCGGGGCCTTCAGGCCGGAGACTGAAAACGCCGACCACCTGAAAACGTTATATGCTGCATTAACGGGCGAGTCGATATATTACCATACACCGCACAGCATCCATAACAGAAGGGGGGAGGCGGAAGCAGTACTTATGGGCGGTAATCTATCCCTGATCACCCATGTTGTAGGCTCGGCATCTGAGGTGGATACTGAGGATAAGATACTTTTTATAGAAGATATTGGCGAGCATTTGTACAAAGTGGATCGGATGATGCTCACCCTGAAACGGGCCGGTAAATTAGATCATTTAAAAGGACTGATCGTTGGCGGGTTTACCGAAATGGAAGACACGGACAGGCCCTTCGGACAAACAATAGAGGAGATAATCAGTGACAAGGTCAAGGAGTATAGCTACCCGGTATGCTTTAATTTTCCCGCCGGGCACCAGGATATTAATTATACGCTCACGCTCGGCGCAATACATAAACTGACAGTAACCGGAAATGGCGGAACGCTGGAACTGAGGCGAAGCTCATAGTGCGGCTTTCCAGGCCTTTATGCCGCCGGAGAGGTTGAAGAGGTTTTGAAATCCTAATGACTCAAGTCTCTGGATGACTATGACGCTCCTTATTCCTTTTTCGCAATACAGTATTACTTCCTTGTCTTTTGGAATTTCATCTGTCCTCCCGGTCAGCTCGCCCATCGGTATGTGCATGCCGCCTATATTATAGTTTTGTCTTTCCCATTCCTCACGTACGTCCACCAGCAGAAAATCCTTTCCGTTGGCCATCCACTCCTTTAGTTCGGTAACACTGAGCTGCTTCATCGGTTGGATATTCTGTGTGGCTGTGTTATTCAACGGGTGCTGTTAGCGCTTTCCATAGCATATCCTTCAGCTCGACCAGGCCTTGATTAGCAAGAGCCGATATGAAAATATGGGGTATGTCTTTCGGTAAAGTCTCGGCTATCGCTTCCTTTAGTTCGTTGTCCAGCATCTCACTCTTGCTGATCGCAATAATTATTTTTTTATGCAGCAGCTCAGGATTGTATTGCTCTAGCTCATTGAGCAATATGTCAAACTCTTTAGCATGGTCTGCACTGTCTGCGGGAATCAGGAACAAGAGGACAGAGTTGCGTTCGATGTGGCGAAGAAAACGATGTCCCAACCCCTTGCCCTCGGCGGCGCCTTCTATAATACCCGGAAGGTCGGCCATGCAAAACGACTTGTTGTCGCGATAGGAAACTATCCCTAACTGGGGTACGATGGTGGTGAAGGCGTAGTCTGCGATCTTTGGTTTTGCTGCGCTTACCACCGACAGCAACGTTGACTTACCGGCATTGGGAAACCCAACAAGTCCCACGTCGGCAAGTATCTTTAGTTCCAGTACCTTCCATCCTTCACTGCCCATCTCGCCGGGCTGGGAGTGTGTAGGCGCATGGTTGGTGGGGGTGGCAAAATTTGCATTGCCCAATCCGCCGCGACCTCCCTTTATCCATATCACCTGCTGGCCATCCTCAAGTATCTCTACCTGCTGCTCGCCGGTCTCTTCGTCGCGGGCCACTGTGCCCAGGGGAACTTCAAGTATTATATCGGCGCCATCATGACCCGTGCAGTTATTTTTCGATCCATTCTCGCCGTCCTTTGCAAGTACGTTTTTGTAGTACCGCATATGCAGCAGCGTCCATAACTGGGAGTTGCCTCTTAATATAATGTGACCCCCACGTCCGCCATTGCCCCCATCTGGACCGGCCATTGAGTCAAACTTATTACGTTCGAAATGTGAACTGCCCGCGCCTCCTTTTCCAGAACGGCAGAATATGCGTATGTGATCTACAAAATTTCCTTTCTCCACTAGGCTACGGGTAATAAATACTTGTTGATGTTCTTTGTAAGCGTCTTGAATGTATCCTCTATGGTATGATTGCCAACGATGCGTTCCAGTTTGCCTTGCTCATTATAATAACTGGCCACCGGTTGCGTCTTTGAGTGGTATTCTTTTATTCGTTTCGTGATCACGTCCTCGGTATCGTCGCTGCGGCCGGAGGTAACCCCCCTGCCGATCAGGCGTTTTATCAACTCAGGTTCGGGCACTTCGAGGGAAAGCACGAGGTCTATTTTTGTATTCTTAAATTCAAGCAGTTTGTCCAGCGCCTCGGCCTGCGGGCGGGTGCGTGGGAAGCCGTCGAAGATGAAACCGCGGGCGCCGGGCATATCATCTATCTTGCCGCTGATCATTCCTATTACCACTTCGTCGGGTACGAGCATGCCCTGATCCATATATTTTTTGGCTTCGGTTCCCATTGGGGTTTGCCTGCTTACTTCATCCCGCAACAGGTCTCCTGTGGAAATGTGCTGTAAATTATAAGTCTTTACGATGTTTTCTGATTGGGTGCCTTTGCCGCTCCCGGGAGGGCCGAATAACACTAAATTGAACATGAAACTGAAATTTGTTTTAAACCGCAAAAATAACCATACTTATGAAATACCAAGAAACTATTTGAATTATATAACCTATAAACAACTATTTAGGGCGGATTATCAACTTGCACAATGCCTGTAGCAATGAAATCGCTTGATTACTTACTGCCTTATTAAGGACTTGATTGTCTTTTCATCCATTGGTTGATGTGTGCCCGGCTCCAGGTCATCCAATGTAATATCACCGATGGCATACCTTACAAGTCTTAAAGTGGGGTATCCCACGGCCGCAGTCATTTTACGCACCTGCCGGTTCTTTCCTTCTGTGAGGGTAAGCTCAATCCATGAGGTGGGAATGTTTTTCCTGTAGCGGATGGGTGGGTTTCGCTCGGGGACCCGGGGCTCTGTTTGCAAAATTGCTGCGCTCGCTTTTTTTGTGTGGTACAATTTTCCATCCGCGTTTATCGTCACACCCTTTTCTAATTTTTGAATCGCCTGGGGTGTTATTGCTCCTTCTACCTGTACCCAATAAGTGCGCGGATGAGCAAAAGAGGGATCAAGTAAAAGGTGCGTAAATGATTTATCGTTGGTCAAAAAGAG
>CAYNGS010000428.1:0-3557 GCA_964396625.1 uncultured Flavipsychrobacter sp. | reverse complement strand
TATTGGTTTTGGGTGCTTTCTTACGAAAATTAACTTCACGCCCGAAAGGTAATCAATAACTTGCAGTGCTTGTCTTTTATAAATAAATTTTTTAATATTTCGTATTGCAAAGCTTGCAAAGTGTGTAATCTGTTGACAATTTGTAAGGTTTGCATACTTTGCATTGCACACTCGTTTCATATTGACCAAGCATCATACTTATGATACCTAAAAGGCATGAATTATATGTAGAAGCACTCAGGCTTCTAACCGAGCATAAACAGCTCTCCACACAAGATTTAACCGATAACTTGGCGAGAGTGACTAAGCTCAGTTATGAGGACCAAACAAAGTTGGGTAGCGGATTCACTCCGCTGTTTAATAATAGGGTTGCAAGTGCTGTTCGGGAACTGGCAAGAGCAGGATTAGTTTATTCACCTGTCCGTGGAATGTATGCCATCACAGCTGATGGTCACGACGCTTTAACTGAAAATCCTGTGAGCATCGACGAGTCCTATCTGAAGTATTTAATTGGAGAACATAGGAAGTTAGCTGAGGACATAAGAGTGCCTCCAACAGAAAAAGGCTCACGTCGTGAATCTGATGGCTATAGTATCGGAGCGTATGAAATGGGCAACAATACACGCAGCAACTTCGAAGAATTCATTTCGGTTCTGAAAGGAAGGTCTATCATTTCTGGAGCAGACTTTGGCGACGATCGATTTGAATTAGGGCTAAGCGGAGACTTGATGATTCGGTTCTTTTGGACTGAACACGGTTTGCTTAAGAACTTAGTTAACACCACAAATAAGGATGACTCCCCAGCATTCGTTATGAATTTCGGCGATATGGATAAGAGGGTACCTATTCATGTGATAGCGACGAAGCTTAACGCACTTCGAACCTTGTACGCAGCATTTTATCTTATCAACGACGGTCGGCAGAATGAGCTTCAGGAATTCTTACTCGAAAATCCGAAAGGAGATATCGAGTCCCTTCTTGCCGCCGATGATCAGCTTTTCATTGAAAGTATTTCCTATGGTTCATGGAACATTGCCTCCTGGGCCAAAAAAACGGGAAAGGCGATCAAATCATTGCGATCAGTCGCAGGGATGGTATTTAATAGATCGCGAGAAGCGTACTTATCGAAGATGGAGGCAGAAGCCAGATTAAAGGCTGCAGAGGCCGATAAGACAGCGAATGAAGCCCGCAGAATTGAGGCAGAGACACGTGAAAAGGAAGTCGATATCAGAGCCAAAGAGTTTGACCTGCGGAAGAGCCAAATGGACTATTTTCTTGAAGTCACAGATAAATTAGACGACAAAGATGCACGAGAGATTCTAAAGGACCGACTGATTCATGCGACAAGAAACTTTATGCTGGGTGACAAAACTGACAATGATTCTTTCAAACAGCTTGGTGAATAAAATATCGTTACTAAAATGAGGCCTATATGAACAAGTTTCTGTTTCTAAATACTGGTTGGATGGATTTCTACGATGGTCTGAAAAATGATGAGATTTCGGGAGGAGGAAAGTTTGTCAGTAAAGAAGGGTATGGTCACGAGCTTTTCAATTTTAGGAACCATAATGGCACCGTTTTCGGTTTTGTTCAACCGTTAATAAATAGAAGGACAGGAGGGGCGAGTATTATCAGCATTGAGAGATTGGGTGCCGATAAAGAGGATATGAAGATAGATTCAATCACTGTAGTATGGTTAGCCTCAAACCCAATAAGCAAAGGTACCTACATAGTTGGCTGGTATCCTAATGCAACGGTTTATAGGAGTCTTCAGTTTACTTCATCAAAAAACAACAGGCAGTACAAGGGTGAGCGGATTGGTTACTATATAAAAGCTAAGTACAAAGATGCTACGCTACTTCCGCTTGATGAAAGAGTATTCCAAATACACAGAAGGAAAAAGAACTGGCTTGGCCAAAGTAACGTTTGGTTTGCGGATCATAACCCAGGGTTAATTCAGCAGGTAGATGATTACATCAATAAAGGAACAATTCCACCTCCAGGAAAGCCAAAGCCAGGGAGAAAAAAACCAAACCCTTATCTCAGACGAGAAGTAGAACTTAAGGCTATTGAGGTAGTAGTCAAACACTATCAGAGCTTGGGATATGTAGTTGACTCTGTTGAAATCGAAAAAGTAGGTTGGGATTTGAATGCTACGAGAGATAGAATCGAATTGAAGTTAGAAGTTAAAGGTATCTCTGGCAAGTCACTCAATTGCGAGCTTACTCCGAATGAATATCAAAACCTGCTGCTACACCGTGAAAACTATAGGATATGCATCGTCTCTGAAGCCTTGACTAATCCAATGCTGAAAGTATTCTATCACTCAAAAGAATTTATGGAGTGGATTTCAAGCGAAGGAACCAAGATTCATTTGGAGGACGCTGTTAGCGCACGAATTTCAGAGTTGTTTTCGTAGAAACATAATCTTGGCTTGACAATAGATAGACCAACAGCAGAACAGGTGAACGATATTATTGCAGGTATTTCTGATGTAGTTGCTCAATAATTGGTGCAGTTTCTTTTTTGAACTTAACTGCTTCTGGGTCATTCTCGATAAATAGAGTTTGCTGTGTGATAGCTTCTTCCGTATCAATACCTCTGAGAATGTCCACCTTAGCGTTATGTAAAATTGTAACTGTGTGAAAGTAACTGTCGTGCTGCAATTCATTTTTCATATCGACCACTGCGCTATCTAATGGTGTAATAAGAAACCTGCCGTGCTGTCTCGCTCTGAACCTTTGTGCAAACTTTACCATACTATTATCGTCCCCAAAGTCAGATGGATTCAGAAACACAGGGGTGGTAATTTGAGTGGGATGAAAATTGGCGTAGTTATCGTCTCTCCTGTCTGCCTGAAATATTTTGGACGATGGTACATACACATAAAGCTTTCCATTCGTTTGGATTAGGCTCTGACAAGCAAAAAATAGGGCAACCTCATACTTAAGCGTCCAATCAAGGAATCTCGTAGCTAAACCTAAATGCTGTGCTTGTTGATAAAAGAGCCATTCTTCATGATGGGGGAACCCAATAAAACCCTCGCGTATGTGCATATAAAGCCCACGTGCTTTCAATTCATCCTTGAATTCACCCATCAATTTCGGTTCAATCGCGGCAAGTTCTGGCGAAGAATGCCCATATCTTGTTATTTTGGGTCGAAGTGTGTATGCAATATCTTCCTCGCCCCTAAAATGAGCTCGTTCGTTGATGCCTCGCAGGAACAACTGTAGCTCGCATTCTCTGACTTGTTTCAGGAATGCCTTAGCATCTGCATAACTGCTAATTTTGGTTGGTAATGGTAAATTCATATCCGTATTAGACCATTTAAAATGGTGATTCTTTCACCCATCTGCTCGTATCTGGTAAAACCTTGTATTCGCCCGCTTTATCTTTTTCGGTAATTAAAAATGATTTGATAAAAGGCTTTAGTATATCAGATGGGAGAAAAGTTCTAACAGTCAGCACAACACGATCTCTAAATAAGTCTATAAGAGTCCAACTGCACCCCAAGGTGCGCCCCAGCCGATGCACTGGTTGCTAACACCATTCACCGG
>CAYNGS010000427.1:0-3557 GCA_964396625.1 uncultured Flavipsychrobacter sp. | reverse complement strand
ATCGGTAGATGCTACGATAAAGTCCGGTGAAGGAACAGTTATGTTAGCCCAACGGGAATAATACCACTTACTTGTGGGGTCAAAAGAGATACCCTGGCCATGGCAATACCAGTAAAATGGACTGGGCGTTCCAAGTGGCACATATATTGTGGAATCCTGAAATATGGCTTGTGTTCCATAATTACCACCAGTGCTTGTAATGTCTGTAAACGTTCCATTGTCATGGGCAATGTTGAAATCAAACCAAGAACCTACAGTTGAACTCGTAGTTTTTGCAGCCGGTCTGCTCGGATCCAATTTCCATTGTTTATAATGGCTGAAAGCACCTCTTGGCGCATCTGGCTGCAAGTACAACCCCGGAACATTTTTCTGCTGCCCGGATAGCAATGTCGTGCTAGTATTCTCTTGAGCAATCGCAGTTGCCATTGTAAAACCAGTTGCTAAGAGTAAAAAACATTTTTTCATAATTATTATTTTTTTGTGAAATGGTAATTTAAATTTTTAGTTTTAAAGCGATAAATGTACAGATATATTTGCAATAATCGGTCGGCCTATATGACATATTTTTATTTTTTATGCACACGTAGCAAATCTCGCTCTGGTTTATCCACTGTCAAAAACTAACATCATACCGTACTGTCGAGCAAATACTATGCCAGACAAAGCAACCGTTGAAATAATCACCCCTTTTTTTGACCTAATCACCCCTTACTTACCCTTTCTGATCCTCGTATTTACAATACGGCACCAGACCTGCGTTATTAAATCAGAAGTGCCGACCATAACGGCTACCATGCAATGATCACAATGTTACATCAAACTGATTATGACATTCAAGGAATGGGCTTGCCATCTTAGTTTGACGGAGGAGGATTTTTGACTTTTAATGGGCAAGCGCATGAAAATAGTACTGTGATTTTGAGACACGAAAATCTGAAATACCATGACTCAAGTCAAATATTTAAAGAATTTCTCTCGGCAATAGCAAATTAAGGTACGGGAGAATTATTGTTTTTTTACTGACTTATCAATAAATTTCTTAACTTGCAACCTTCAAAAATAAAAATCATTTATCAAATCTGGCTTATGAACAAAGTTATTAGGAACCTCAGCATTATGCTGCTGACCTTATCTGTAGGAATTGCTGCTTACGGAAAACCTGTAGATGAAACTACTGCTAAAAAAATCGGGAGTAATTTCCTTGTTAAAACCGGCGTGCATCAGGTAAGTAGCGTTGCGGATATTACCACCGCTTATATTGCTACTACCACGGTCAATGGACAAGTAATTACAGATTATTACGTATTCAACATTGTGGGTGCCAAGGGTTTTGTGATGGTATCTGCAGACGACAATATTATACCCATACTAGCATGGTCTGATGAGTCTTCATTTGACATCGATCGGATTAATCCGGAAGCGAAATTTTGGATAGGTACTTATAGTAAGCAGATAACTGCGGCAATTACAAATAAGCACACGGCTGTACAGGGCACGTCCGAGAAATGGAATGAACTGAAATCCGCAGCAAAAAACGGTTCTGCCAAGACCACGGTCGTTGCTCCTTTACTCGGCACTATCGCCTGGGATCAATATCCTGGCTATAATAACCAGTGCCCTAGCGGAAGCGGCGGTAGAGCTGTGACCGGTTGTGTTGCCACATGTATGGCCGAGATAATGAAGTTTTGGAACTGGCCTACAATTGGCTGCGGTTCACATACTTATACACCGACTTATTTGCCGCTTCCAGGTTATGGCTATTCTGCTCAAACAGCGGATTTTGGCAATACCGCCTATAATTGGGCTGCAATGCCGAACAGTGGCTCCACGGCTGCCTCCAGCAGCGCGGTGCAAGTACTTATGCACCATGCAGGTATAGGTGTTGATATGATGTATGGCCCTGTTTCATCGCCGTCCGGTAGTGGGGCCTTTGTGACTGAGACGTCTACGCCTTTCCCTCTATCCACTGCCAGCATACATTCTATTAATTGCGCAGAGTATGCAATGAAGACGTACTTTCACTACAAACGTACATTATCAGGTATTTCACGCATTGATCCGAATACAGGTTTAACTGCGATCACAGATCCCGTTTGGATCAGCACAATAGAAAATGAACTAAATGCGGGAAGGCCGGTAATGTACTCAGGAATGGGGTCAGATGGCGGGCATTGCTGGGTATGTGACGGATGGCAGTCAGGCAGTGCTACGTTCCACTTTAATTTTGGATGGAGCGGAATGTTTAATGGTTATTATAGTATCAACAATGTAGATCCCGGACCGGGCGGCACGGGCGGCGGCGCTGGGGTGTTCAACGACTACCAGGCTTGCGTGATCGGCATTAGGCCAGATAGTTTCCCTTCCAATCCAGGCACTATCCAAATGCTGTCGCACCTGGACTGTACCACAAATTCACCAATGCAATATCTTACTCCATTCACTGTAAGTGCCAAAATACTCAATGCAGGTGGCGGAGCTTTTAGTGGAGATTTTTGCGTTCAGGTTTTTGATACTGCTAATAAAATGCTCGGCATCATCCAAACAGTTACGGGCGTGACAATTGCTGCGGGTGACAGCACTGCATTACTCAACTTTGCTAGTACTTCAGGTATGCCTGGTATGATCCCCGAAACTTATTTCTATATGCGCGTTATGTACCGCGCAAACAGCGCATCGGCTTGGGTGCCTGTTGCGAACAATAACACATTTATTAATTATAACGCAATAGATGTGCGCAACAGCCAGCTGTTTTCCAGCAATTTGAATTTAGAGATCAATTCGACAATGGCCGTTACGCCTGGCACAACTATTACATCAGGTGGATCACTAACGCTTAATACAAGTATTAGCAATACCGGTGGTACGGATTTCAACGGTACGTTAAAGGCGGTTCTGACCAATGTTATGACCGGTGCACAATTTACACTTCAGCAAATGGCTGGTCAAACTATCGGAGCTACCATTAACAATCCTTATACCTTTTCAAATACGCATGTAGCCGTTGGGTCAGGTATCTATGCACTAGCGGTCATACATCAACCAGGCGGAGCAGGCGCAACATATGTTACAGGTAGTGATTTTTTTGAGAATCCTATACTGATAACCGTAAATGGTACCGTTGGTGTGAATCCCGCTACTTCAGTTGCTGATAGGGTGATCGTATACCCTAACCCTGCAAATGATATGATAAATATTGATCTCCAGGGTGTTAGCACAAGCGAAATATTGATAACTAATATTATGGGGCGTCAGGTTCAAAAGTTAACTGTTTCAAACAACCAATCGATTATTACAGTGCCCGTTAGTACTTATGCCCCTGGTATCTATTTTGTGAATATGAAATCGGGAGATGAGCAGATCACTAAGAAAGTTATTGTTAGGTAAGAAATAACGTTGATTTTTTATATGCTAACCACCCGCGCCAGGGTGGTTAGTTTTTTATACAGCTTTCTGGAGGTAATGTACTAGTTCAAATTCCAAAAGCTACCTTTGCGCTTTCATTTTTATTATGCTACCCGAATTCGATAATACCCGGATCGCGTTTGAATATCGCAGCG
>CAYNGS010000426.1:0-3571 GCA_964396625.1 uncultured Flavipsychrobacter sp. | reverse complement strand
GGTTATGGCCACGATAAAGGGGAATGACCCGGTTTGTGATGTAGAAGACATATATGCAAGGCTGGTGGATGCCGGCAATGAAATAATTGTATCGGCAAGGGGAGCCAATGAACCGCTCCATGTGAAACTCTGCATCACCGAATCAACAACCCCATACTGAAAAGCAACGCTGCTGATAACCGTGCTACCCGAATTATGCACACGAACGGTGGGTATGTTGTTCGACGGATTTTCCCTGAAATGTTGCGGGCTGGACGAGGGAGCAATGACATCATCAAGCGACGCATCGAGTGTTTTATTCATGGAACCGTAATAAACAACTGATGCACTGGCGTCGTAATTACCGGATGGACTGGCAACAACGTAGGGCTCAAAACTTACGTTGATATTGTAGTTTGTACCTGCCGTGACGCCTGGCAGGGCGTCGTAGTATGCCAGCACGGATGAACCTGGGCACCAATTTGACCGGTTGTATATCCAGGTGCCGCCCTGTGGATACAGTTCATTGTAGCCGCAATCATTGCGCCAGATATGCTGTTCTAATATGGAAGTTCCGTTTAAATAAAGATCATAATAGTGATCTGCAAATTCGCAACATTGGTTTGCGTCAGAACCATGACCAGTAACAATAAACCTGAACGCTGCACTGACAGTGCCGGCCGGGGCTGTTTCGTTAAGAACGGGGAAATTATTATCGATCGGGTTTGCCGCATTTCCATAAGTGCCTCCATGGGCATACAACCGCTTGATTGCGATCGTATTTCTATCCGGAGTTCCCTCAACGAATATAAACTTGGTATAAATTCCATATCCCGGAGACCCTACCCCCAGGGCGGTGTTAACCGTAACGGTATCTTGTAGGAAAGGAGCAAAATCGGTAACATCAAATACATAGTCTTCTGACCAGGTGGGAGGAGCAGGAAAACGTGACCAGCCGGAAGTAGCAAATGGAGTAATGATTCTGGACAGTTCTACAGTGTCTCCATGAGGCGTCTTCAGCGTAACGTTTCCGATATAGTCCCACTGATGGCAATAGGTAGAACCTGCAGGACAGGCATGTGAGTTTAATGTGTAGACAAGAAATATTTTCCGGTACGTTTTACCAGTTGGTAAAACGATCAAGCTGTCATAACTGGCGCTGCCGTCAGCGTTCAATAGCGGACTTGTCGTCACCACGGTGGTATCACCCGGGCTGGCGAATGCAGCCAATGAACAACAAAAAAGCATTAAGACGAGTAGCGTATTCCGTGTGTGTTTCATTTGCTTTTTTTAGCAGTTATAAATATCGAACGACATTCATTGAACCTTGGCTGCCGCCGGTTGACCTAACGAAAATACGCGAATTTTGCATTTATCGGTCGCCTAATTACGCGCGGGAGGTCATACCTCAGCGAATGGACGGAAACTGGTTCGTCTAAATACCGGTCAATGTCTAACTGCGATGGCTATGCGCTATTGCCCCGATCACTTCGAAGAATGTATTTATCTCCAATTGCTGCATGCGTGGCGATGACCAGAAACAATTCCTTTCGGAACGGCTGCGCCCCCGGACATAATAATGATTCTTTTGGTGGTTCCGGTTACGCTTTGCCAAGGCTCTGTCACTTCTGCAACTACATAGGTTGCCGGTAACAACCAATGATAAAACGACAATTGCTAATCTGGGTGAGTAATTGTTCATAAGCAATATTTCTTATTTGACTCAATATCGTAACAAAGGTTTGTATCCGTGTCATAAAAATGTTGGATTTGACCCATAATATTTGGTTAAAAAAATGCTGGTGGCGCTATTGGTCGCCGCGTTAAAAGAAAAAAGCCGATAAAATACCGGCTTCGTTCTCGCAGCTGCTTGTGCGGCTTGCTACAGAGACTATTCATCGTCGTCATCTTCATCATTATCAAAATGTCTTGACGAGTTGTGACTGGTATCCTGCAGGCCCGATGGCGTCATGATATACTTACCCCTGCTGTGATAAGTGTAGGAATTGTCCCAGTCCCGCTCAACATAGAAATTACGACGACCGTTTATGTTGATATTGTACCAGGAGTACCGGTTTATATCTTTGTCGAACTGAATTTGCTTACCAACAGGCACCTCTACCACTATCAAAACCTGCTGATTGCGGAATTTATCTTTGTTACTGATGGTAAATCCGCCGGGCAGGCTTATTACGCTGTCCTGTTGGTTAATATTAAATGAAATATGGCTCGCTAAGTTTTTCGCGTCCTCTGCGGTTTCTCCACGGCTGATCCTTGTCTCAAAAATATGGTACAGCGAGTCGTCGCTACGCGCCACCTTTACTTTGACATTATTCAGCCACAATGAATCCTTGTTAACAACATGAAATGGTGTACCATCGTCGTCCCAGTTATGAAACCACCTGCTGTGGTAATGATTAAATTCTGACCATCCGTTCCCGCTAACGTTTACAAACAATTTACCCGTTGTAGGCTGACTCATAGGACAGGCCTCCTCGACCATAGACCGGGAGCTAAAGCTTCTTAGTAAAATACCGGTCAACGCCATAATGCTGACCAGACCGATCAGCCAAAGACCCGCAAACACATACCCGAGGTAATGCCTGTGCGAGCGAACGCCGATCAGCCTGCGAACGATCCAGGTAACGAGCGCCAGCAACGGAATGCCGAGGAAGAGGATAATACCGGACCATGTGAGCATATACTGGCCCCAGCCATCGAGCAGAAAATCGGTAAAGGGTATGGCGACGAAACCGGTAAAGCCCAGCCCGATCAGCACACCGAAAAAGCTGAGTGCAATAACGCCTGCAAGAAACAGGAAGAAAGCCTTGAACAGGATTCCGATGACCCGGCCAAAGCCGCTAACGTATTGCGGCGCACCGGAAGTCCCTGAACTTGCTTTTGCCTGTGTGGCGGCCTTAATAGAATTAATATCTATCTTCTCTCCGCGCATTTCCATTTTATCGGTTGCTGAGTTGGCATAAGGAACAGCGATCCAAAGGATCACATACAAAATGAATAATGTACTGCCAAATGAGCCTGTGAACAAACGATGACCAAAAAACCAGGGCCAGTGCCACCACATGATGTGCATGCCAACAAAGAAAATACCCAGGAAGAATGGCAAAACGAAGATGAGCCTCACCGTGCGCGCCGACATGCCAAAATAAGCAGCCAGGCCGCCGCATACGCCCGCAATTACTTTGTCGTCCGGATTACGGAACAGCCTGCGGGTGACTTTAGATCTCGCACTTTGGGAAGGCACTATTATCCATAGCAGTATGTATATCCAGAAGAGCGCCCCAAACAGCAGAACGAAGAGTACCCGCACAATGGCTGGATCAATGCCATTACGATTGGCTATACCGCTGCATACACCTGCAATAACCTTATCGTCAGCGTTTCTGAAGAAACGGCCCCTGCCTATGGGAGCGCTTTCCTGCTGGGGCGCCGAACTTTGCGGTCCTTTGCTGTCCTCGCCCTCGGCAGCTTCAATATCTTCGAGACGGCCTATACTGTCAATTACCGCATTGAGATCTCTGCTTACGATGCAGGGCGCACCTTGTTTCAGTCGCTCAGTAAACAACTCGGC
>CAYNGS010000425.1:0-3578 GCA_964396625.1 uncultured Flavipsychrobacter sp. | reverse complement strand
TTGTAGAGTATCCGGCACTCGAGGTTGTAAAGAGTGGAGCCTATTTTCCTGACCTGCTTTTCCCTGATGATACGGGTAGCCTTAACGAGGTTGTGATCATTGACCCGCGCATAGTTCAGGATCATCAGCAGGTCATTTATTTCGGTTCGGGCAGAGTTAGTGTAACAAAGATATTTGCCTACGGCTTTTGAAAGGCCGAACTTCACCGCCCTGCCCCAGCCGCCGTTCTCTAACCGAAAAACTTTTACGTTTGGCAGTTCATTGAGGCTATTGAGCTTGTCGTAGGCTCCATCATCGGCGCCGTTGACAATAAACAAGAGCTCCCAGGATTCGCCAAGAGTAGCCAGTGCCGCAGTATATGCGTTATATAAATTCTCTGCATGACCGACCTGCTTGTACAAAGGAAGAATAACTGAGAATGTAGGATCTATCATGTGTGTTTGTTCCAGTTCCAAAATGCTGCGTCAAAATTAACCTCTTTTTGCCATGAATCTACCTTCTGAAGGCCCTCGGACAACTCAATTTTATATTGCCAATCAATGATATCGTTTGCCTTCCGGCTGTCTGAAAACCAGTCCGGAACGTCCCAGTTTCTGTTTGGCATATTGCCAAATGCAGGCGGCTCGGCAAGGCCGTACTGGTCGCGAATGATGTTTGCCAGAGACCTTATGGTAGTTTTAATGCCGGTGCCGATATTGAACGCCTCTCCCTTTATCTTGTCGATGCCTGCCGCAGCTAAGATGAAGGCCTCGCAGATATCATCGACGTAGATAAAATCTCTTGAAATATCGGGATCGACCAAGGGTGGATACCCCTCGTTTCTTGCCGCTGCCACAAGCACAGGTATGAGCCGGTCTGGCTCTTCCCATGGGCCATAGGCAGAATAGAGCCGGAGGTGTGCAAGCGGCAGATGCTCGATCATGCCATAATACTTGCCGGCATAGTAAGATGCCACCTTGGAAACAGCATAATGGCTATTGGGCACAAGCGCCTCATCCTCGGGAGGTGCGGCACTGTTTATACCGTACTCCGAGCTGGACCCGGCATGAACGTACGCAGCGAAGCCGGATTCCTTCAGCAGTTCAATGATATTTACAAGTGAATTAAAGTTTGTATTGTATATCTTTTTGTATTCTTTCTGCTTTGAGTAAGCACCGTAAGCCGCGAGATTAAAGATGGTACGCGGTTTGTGGTCGTCCAGCATGTCCTTCAGGAGGGTAATGTCGTTAATGTCGCACGATAAAACGTTAGCAGAAGGTGTCTGGTTAACGATCAGCCGCCAGTTGTTGCGGGGGTCTTGCGTGATGGCGAAGACATCCTTCCGGCAGGAAAAAATAACATTAAACAGATTGATACCGATAAACCCGCCCGCCCCGAAAACAAATATGGGGCCTTCCAGCTTCCTGATCACATCATTTAGCGCTATGTTATTCGTCATTATGCGTTAAAAGTAAGTATTTATCGTGCGCGAAATATTTTCTTCGTCCAGCCCGCTTTGCTGTTGATGATAACCCTGGCTGCCATAAAGCCCATTTGGATAGCCACCGGCATGCAGGCTGATAAACTTATTTACCGGCAGTGAGCTCTCATTGACCAGCAATGAAACGGCGCTGCCAAGGCCTCCAATGGCAATATGCTCTTCAATAACCAAGACATGCCTGGTGCGGCCGATGCTGGCGGCCACTTCGGGCGGCAGTTTGTTGAAAGGCATCTTACTGACCACGAATGTTTCAATTTTTTCTTTGTGACCATTTTCGCTGAGGGCGCCGACAAGGTTATTGGCGACGGGTCCTTGTACAAGGACCGTCAACGCTGCGTCCACGTTCGCAGCACCAGCCAATCCAAAGGCTGTGTGCGATAAGTATTGCGGCATGTTTTTACCGAGGCCCAGCCGGAAGTAAGCCGGCTTATTGCGGGCAAACATCGCGTCCAGATTTGCGTGCATGTCTTCGACGAAAGCGGGGACGTAGCACTGCATATTGGGCAAGCCACTCAGCGTACCAATATCCTCAATAGCATGGTGTGAAGAGCCCATGATACCATAGCCATACCCCCCGCCGTTGCCGACAATATATACCGGCAAATCGTGAAAGCATACATCATTCCTGATCTGTTCGAGACACCGGTATACAACGAATGGAGCTATACTATAGCAAATAACCCTATACCCCTGAGATGCCATACCAGCGGCAATTCCGATCATGTTCTGCTCGGCCACGCCGGCATTTATGAAGCGATCACCCAACTTCAGCGCGAGGTTCTCGAGCGCATTGTAACCAAGATCGCCCGTGATGAAAATAAGGTTATCGTATTTATCAGCCGCCTGTTCGATGTATGTAGAAAAGTGCTTTCTCATGGTTTTAATCCCGATCTATAAGTTGTAGTCGTTCTCAATTTTCTTCATTGCGTCCGCGTATTGCGTTTCATTCATGGGCAGGTAATGCCATTCCATCTTATTTTCCATATAGTTAATCCCCTTCCCCTTCACTGTGTCGGCTATGATCATTTTGGGCTTGCCATTTTTATTGCTCAGCAACTGCTCTTTTGCCATAAGCATTGCACTGATACTGTGGCCGTCGACCTCCAGCACATCAAAACCGATGGCCCGCCACAGGTCTGCAGCCGCGGTATCGCCAAGTATGTCTTTTGTGTTTCCGAAGCCCTGCAGCCCATTCTTGTCTATAAATACAAGAAGATTATCGAGCCGGTTGGCCACTGCAAAGTGGCCGGCCTCCCATGAGGTACCCTCATTGGTTTCACCGTCGCTCATCAATACGAAACTGATACTTGTTGATGACCTGAGTTTGCCCGCTTTTGCGATACCTGCAGCAAGAGGCAAGCCATGACCGAGCGAGCCGGTAGCAAAAGGAATTGCTGCGTATTTCAGCGGCGCGGGGTGCGCGGGAAGCGTTGTGGCGTTTTGATAAAAAGTGGACATTACCTCATCCGGTATCTCCCCTATCTCGTTCAAAATTGTATAAAGCGCAGTAGCGGCATGGCCCTTGGAAAGGATAAACGTATCGCCCGGCTCCTTGAACTTCAAAATACTGATCATTATATCTATGCAGCTAAGGGAGCACCCGATGTGCCCCGAATTGGCTTTATAGTGCAATTCCAAAATCTTTTTTCGTAGCCTGCCCTGCAATTTTTGATGTTCCATAACCGCTAAATTCATTACAACTCTATTTGCTTCCGGTCGCCTGCCGGATACTTTCCCACGTGGCCTGTACAAGGCTCTTATCCATGGTTTTGTTTACAATTGCAATTTCCGAAATTGCGCCCACATAGTAACGCATAAATCCTTCGTTACCAACAAATAGTTTTTCGGGTGATGCATGCATGGGCGCAGCCAGTGGATAGGTATTTATCAAATTGCCATTTTGAAAAACCTCGAAATGGTCGGGAAAAACGTTAATAACGCAGTAAACCCATTGATTTGCCAGCAAAGGAAAGCCGACACCTTTACCGTTGATACCAAAAAAGAAATTGGGGGTGTTGATGATGCGGGCAAGTATAAAGCCCGAGGAGTCGTTCATGTTGCCCACAATGGTAGCATAAGGAAAAATCTGATCCTTGGA
>CAYNGS010000424.1:0-3580 GCA_964396625.1 uncultured Flavipsychrobacter sp. | reverse complement strand
CTTCGTGAATCTGCGGCATTGTGGAACCGAGCCATTACTTTTATGCTATGGCAAACAGATTGACAGGCGAACAAAGCCCTTATTTACTGCAACACGCAAATAATCCGGTGGATTGGTATCCGTGGG
Organism: uncultured Flavipsychrobacter sp.; assembly: GCA_964396625.1. Lineage (GTDB taxonomy): Bacteria > Bacteroidota > Bacteroidia > Chitinophagales > Chitinophagaceae > Nemorincola. The sequence continues at coordinate 3,454 of CAYNGS010000424.1, read as the reverse complement.
GTGATGAGGCGTTTGAGGCAGCCACGACGATGCATAAACCCGTTATAGTAAGTATAGGGTATGCTGCATGCCATTGGTGCCATGTGATGGAGCATGAGAGCTTTGAAGACGATGCTGTGGCAGCCTATATGAATGAGCATTTTGTGTGCATAAAAGTGGACCGTGAAGAACATCCTGATGTGGACCATATGTATATGGATGCAGTGCAGGCGATAGGCGGTAGCGGCGGCTGGCCGCTGAATGTATTTGTAACACCTGGGCGGGCTCCGTTTTACGGAGGCACTTATTATCCGCCGAGGCCGGCATACAACAGGCCATCGTGGATGCAACTGCTGCAGCGGATGAACGAGATATGGCATGACCAGCATGACGAAGTGAGAACGCAATCGGAACAAATAATTCAACACTTGCGGCAGGCATCGCTGCAAGCCCAAAAAGAGACTGCCGGGGAGATAGATAAAGACATCTGCAGGAAGATCGCCGATAACCTGCTGAAGCAAGCCGATAAGGAGAAGGGAGGCTTTGGCAATGCTCCAAAATTCCCCGGCACCATGGCGATAAGTTTTTTACTGGAGCATTATCATTTCACGGATTATGAACCCGCGCTGCAGCAGGCACTCACCAGCCTGGATGCCATGATGGCCGGGGGCATTTATGACCAGTTGGGAGGCGGGTTTGCGCGGTATGCAACAGACAGAGACTGGCTGATACCGCACTTCGAAAAAATGCTTTATGACAATGCACTTTTGGTGTCTGCCCTGTGCGATGCATACGCGATCACGAAAGACATTCGTTACAAAGAAATAATTGATGAAACCATTGCATTTGCTGAACGTGAGCTGAGAGAAAAAAGCGGCGGTTACTATTGTGCAATAGATGCAGACAGCGAGGGCGTGGAAGGGAAATTTTATGTGTGGACGTGGGATGAATGGATAGAGGCGCTGGGCGAGAATGATGCAGTGGCGGAAGCCTACTTTGGTGTGCGGAGAGAGGGTAACTGGGAGGGAACGAATATACTGCACTGCCCGAAAGGAATTGCCGCTGTCGCGAGTGAAAATTCGATGACCGAAGCGGAAGTGAGGCAGCGAATAAGCAGAGCAAAAAGCAAGCTTTTGGCAGCACGCGGAAAAAGGGTGCGGCCGATCACTGACGACAAAAGCCTGCTATCGTGGAATGCGCTGATGAATATAAGCCTGAGCAAGGCCAGCGTGGCGTTTGCAGGCAGTGATGATGGTGACGATTACCTGGAGCGGGCGAAGGCACACATGGACTGGATGCTTGGCGCGTTTGAGCGAAATGACAACCTGCTGCATGCATGGAAACAGGGCGTGGCAAAGATACCCGCCAAGCTGGATGATTATGCATACCTGGTGCAGGCAATGCTACAGCTTGCATCTGCCTCGGGCGAAAATATGTGGGTAAGAAAGAGCGCTGAGCTGGTTGACAAAATCGATCGTGAATTCAGCAGGGGCGATGGGTTCTTTTACTACACGCCTGAAGGGCAAAATGACATACCCGTGCGCAAGGTGGACCTGTATGACGGAGCGACCCCGTCGGCCAATGCGCTGATGGCGCATAACCTATGGATATGCGGCACCTGTATGGAGCGAAATGAGTGGACGGAACGGGCAAAGGTTATGTTAAAAAACATGAGCGATACGACACTCCGGTACAGCTACTCGTTCGGGTACTGGGCGATATTACTTCAAAGGCATTTAAAGGGCTTAAAAACAGTGATTTGCACAGGCCCGGAAATGGCGGAATTGAGGCGGGAAATTCATGAAAATTACCTCCCTGAGACCTATTTACTCACTTCGCAAAAAGAAATATCTGAGTTGCCTATCCTTGAAAAAAAATTTTTTGGCGGCAAAATGCATATATTTGTTTGCACAGAACAGGCATGCTTATCGCCTGTAAACAGCGTGCATGAAGCACTTTACCTCTTAGCCCACTCATAAAATGAAAATTAAAATTCAAATTTTTAAGAGTTTGAATCAATAACAATTTTTTTCCGAAAGTTGTATTTTTGGAAAAAACTTTGAATATTGTGCGTCGGTTCTGTGAAGTGGACAAGAAAAGAGTGAAATTATTTAGTTGCAAAATTGCAAAAACAACAGAAAGTAGTATGAAAAAAACTTCCCTGAAGGTCTCAGCTTTAGCATTGCTTGCACTTGCTGCAAGTTGCGGACAACCGGGCTCTAATGGCCAGCTGGTGGGTGATCAAACGAGAATGGGTTACAAGGCTCCATTGCCGATAGGCATGGTATACATTCCATCGGGTTCCTATAAAATGGGCGCCAGTGACGAGGATATACGCGGCAGAAATGACGCGACCATCCATACTGTGCAGCTAGTAGGGTTTTACATGGATGCAACTGAAATATCCAACCAGGAATACCGCCAGTTTACAAATTGGGTAAGAGATTCGATAGCCAATACCATACTCGGTAACTTCAAAGATAACCCGGATGGTACACAGCGCCTGGATATGAGCAAGCGCATCAACTGGAAAGACCCTGAGTTGCAGGACCAGTTGTCTTCTTTGTTCGTGCCTGCGGAATTGTCGGGCTGGGGCAGGAAAGTAGCAGATGCATCGAAGCTGGTGTATCACTACAGTGCATTTGACTATGCAGGATCGATACAGCACCCTACTGAATCACAGATCAAGTACGTGAACAACTTCGACATACCGGCTTACCCGGACACGACGGTTTGGATGCGTCAGTTCAACTATTCATTCAACGAGCCGATCGCTCAGCAATATTTCTGGTTCCAGGGCTTTAACAAGTATCCTGTAGTAGGTGTAAACTGGAAACAGTGTAATGCGTTCTGTGACTGGCGTACACACTTCTGGAAATCAACCCGCGAAAAAGAAAGACTGTATACAGAAAGCCGTTTCCGCCTGCCCACAGAGCAGGAGTGGGAGTGGGCAGCGCGCGGTGGCCGTAACGAATCGCCTTATCCATGGGGTGGTCCTTACATCATCAACAAAAAAGGATGTTACCTTGCGAACTTCAAACCACAGCGCGGCAACTACGCTGCTGACGGTGGCCTTTACACAGTGCCGGTGGACAAATACGCTGCCAATGATTATGGTTTGAAGAACATGGCCGGCAACGTATCTGAGTGGACGGAATCAGCTTATTACGGAGGTTCTTACAATCAGCAGGCGGATATCAATCCGAGCATTACCTATAATGTTCAGCCGGGCGATCCGCAGTGGATGAAACGTAAAGTGGTGCGTGGCGGCAGCTGGCGCGATGTGGCATACTACCTGCAGGTGAGCACACGCGACTATGAATACCAGGATACTTCCAAGTCATATATCGGCTTCCGTTGCGTGTACCAGGAAGTTCAGCCGGCATTGACCAACAGGCGCGCTATGAGATAACAAAAAAGTATAACAGCAACCTTTTAATTAAATAATCAAAAGAAAAATCAGCAAAAATGAGTC
>CAYNGS010000423.1:0-3591 GCA_964396625.1 uncultured Flavipsychrobacter sp. | reverse complement strand
GAAGTGAATGGTAGCTGCGTCGGTATGATCGGTGATGAAGGCCCAGCTAACAGTGGAACCCACGGGCAGCGTCATATCGCTGAGGCTATTGCGGGTCTCATTTTTTTTGCCCGTGTAGGCAGGATAAGCGACCTGAACCTTGAATGCCTTTAGCACGGGCCTTTGTACAACCTTCAATGTATTGGACGAAGAATAAAAGCCTGCACCGAAGAAGCGAAAGCTGACGGGATCGGTGACGTTCTTAAAAGTGTACTGGAAGCTATGATTATCCAGCGACTGCATGGGGACCCGCTCAGCACCCACCTCGATATATGCCTCAGCCGGCAGGGCGCTGCCTTTAGTTTCGACCGTGACAACAAAATCGGCATTGCGGATAGCGACAAGAGAGGGGTTTTTTATAACGAATTGGAAGGGAGCGGGTTTTTCGAAAGCTTTGGTGGGCTGCAACAGACGTGATGAACCCTCTTTAAATACATTGGGCGCTGCAACGAGAATAAAAACGGCGATGAGCAGCAGGGGTAAGAGAAAGGGAAGGTATTTCCTGTTTCGGGAGAGATCTATGGCGCGGGCCATAGGAACAACCGATATCTGACCGATCTTCTGATTGATACTGGCCTCGGCGAGTTCGCGGCTGGCGTTATTATCGGGATGACGCCTAAGCTGCAGTATATTGAGCAGGCGATCGCTGATCTCAGGAAAATGCTGACCTATGATGCCGGCGGCCTGCTCGTGGGAAATGACCTTGCCGAGACGACCCATTTTGGCGAGCGGTATGATAACCCAGGCGACGAGCGAGGACAACCCCAACACCACAAATGCAGACATTATGGCAACACGTGACCATACAGGTAAGTAAAAGTAATACTCGCTGACGCTAACGGTAAGAATGAAAAACAGCAGGCAACTTAAAAACACCAATATGCCCCGGATAACCTTATTTGCGTAATATTTCCGGATGAACGCATCTAATCGCCCGATCAGCCACTCGTAATTATTCATAATGATCTCTCAACACGCAATTTAATGGATTTTTCGATGTAAAAAAGGTTAAAAAAGGGTGAAAGGAATGACTACGCAACTATATGAAGGGGACGGCATAGCACTCGTGTAACGACTGCATTTCAAAACTTTGCTTTTCCCGTCCGTGGTTCAACCTTTATCAGGGCTGGGCAGGAGGCTTCCTGGCCCACGAGTTTCACTCGCGGCTATTCAAATTCAAGTCCTGCCGGGCCTTTAACCCGCGATTATCATTAGGCTTTTATATATGGGAAGAATTGAATTACACTCTGCATATCGTTCGCACTGCGCTTTTTCATATTTTTGCTGACCATACAAGCATGTGATACGGTGGAAAACGCCAAGCAATGCTCACAAATTGAAGCATTGTGTAAGGCATCAAAAGCTGAAGCAGCAGATTTTGTCGCGTGCTTGTTGCGGAAGAAAAAGCGTGAGCACAAGATAAAGGAATGGCAACCGGGCGGGTTAAAAGGCATGATCATACCGGCACCGGATTTCGATGAGCCTTTGGAAGACTTTAAAGAACATATGTAATGAGCTGCTTACAAGACACCCATACCTTAATTGCGAAAGACGAGCATTTCCAACATTACCCGGTTAAATGTATGTGGTAGCCAATGATGCAGTTATACCCAGCCAATGCGGCGGAAGTTCTGGAGTTTCATAAAATAATTGATCTCTTAAAAAATAAGTGCCGTACAGACGCAGCCCGTGAGCAAGTTGACAATATCCGTTTTCATACCCATATTGAGCATATGAAGCGGGAGTTGTCGCAGACCAATGAATTCAAAGATATTTTACTGAGCAGCGACCATTTTCCGAATGACTTTACGCGGAACATGCAGCGGGAACTGAAACTACTGTCTGTGACCGGCGGTGTGCTGGACGGCGAACAGTTGCTGGCTTTCCGGCAACTGGCGTTCAATACCCGGGATATATTGCTATGGTTTAAAAAGCACAATGAATTATTTGTCAACCTGCGGGCGCTGAGTGAAAGAACGGCGTACGAGAAGAAAATTACCGACCAGATATCTGCCGTTGTTGATGACCATGGTATAGTAAGGGACAATGCATCGCAGGAACTGATGAGTATCCGATCGGAACTGGGAAAGGTGCGGCATGAGGCGAGGAGGACATTTGAGGGGGTGCTTCGTAAGCTGAACAAACAAGGGTACCTGGCGGATATATCGGAGAGCTTTCTGAACGGAAGGCGAACAGCGGCGGTACTGGCCGAATACAAGCGAATAGTGAAAGGGATACTGCACGGAGAAAGTGATTCGCAAAAGACCGTATTTATAGAGCCTGAAGAAACGATAGAGCTGAATAATGAAATATTCATGCTGGAGCGGGCAGAGATACGCGAGATACACCGGATATTGGTGCAGGCGACGAAAGACCTCTCAGCGTATGCAGCGCAACTGGAAGGATATTACCACCTCTGCGGTGTCTATGATTATATACGGGCTAAAGCCTTGCTTGCAGCAGATATGAACGGGAGTATGCCACGCCTGAGTCCCCACCCGGTTATGCAATTAGTGAAGGCGTATCATCCGCTGCTGTTTTTGCATAACAAGAACAATGGCAAACTGACGATACCCCTGAACCTGACTCTGGACCGGCACAACAGGATACTTATCATCAGCGGGCCGAATGCGGGAGGTAAAACGGTGTCGATGAAAACGGTGGGGCTGCTGCAACTGATGGCACAGGCCGGGCTGCTGATACCAGCAGACGAGAACTCAGAGATCGGCGTTTTCAGGCAGATCATGGTGCAGATAGGAGACACGCAGTCGATAGAGCATGAACTGAGCACCTACAGCGCCCATCTGCAGGACATGAAGTACTTCATGAACTTTGCAAACGGGAAAACTCTTTTCTTTATCGACGAACTGGGCAGCGGATCGGACCCGAACCTGGGCGGCGCATTTGCAGAGGCAATAGTGGAAGACCTTGCGCACAAAAACGCGTTTGGCATAATAACCACACACTACATGAACCTGAAAGTGATGGCGGGCAAGGTGCGCGGCATTTTTAACGGAGCCATGGCATTTGATGAGGACAAGCTGGAGCCACTGTACCGGCTGAATATAGGCAAGCCCGGCAGCTCTTACACCTTTGCCATTGCGCAAAGGAGCGGACTACCAACCCCGGTAATAGAACGCGCAAAGCAACTGACGCAGCGGGAGCATTTCAAGCTGGACAAGATGCTGCACCAGACCGAACAGCAGTCAGTGCGGCTGACAGACCGGGAGAAGGAGCTGGACAAGCTGGTGAAGGAAAATGAGCGGTTGAAAAAGAGCTACGAGGAGCTGACAAATAAAGAAAAACTAAAGCAACACTACGAAACCCTGCGGCTGCAAAACGCGATAAAGAAAGAAGAACTGGATTACCTGCGGGACACCGAGCGCAAATTTAAGCAAATCATAAACGACTGGAAGAAGGCAGAGAATAAGCAGGACGTGATCACTGCGGCTGAAAATGTGCTTTTTCGGAAGAAGCAAATACAGACAAACGCCGCTGCCGCAAAGAAGGCCGATAAGAACTATGAACTGGTAGGCGGCAAGCCGAAAGTGG
>CAYNGS010000422.1:0-3596 GCA_964396625.1 uncultured Flavipsychrobacter sp. | reverse complement strand
CATTTTCCACTGGCTTTTGTTGCGGGGGGTGATATAGTTGGATATGGCCCGCACCTGGGCGAAGGCGATGCCCTCCTGCAGGCATACAAAGTGAAAAGCAGCGCCCTCCATGCTTTCGATCTGGCTGCCAAATTTTTTATGCCTTTTGCTTATGGTTTGCTCATTGCCGCTGACGGTGTTGACCGTGAGCCCTGATACGCGGGGCAAGGAAATCTTTTCGTGCAGGGGCATAACAGGCGTTAACAATCTGCCGTCTGTGTGTGGTGTGCCGTTCTTTTCTACCAGGCCCATCTCGAAAATATCGAGATAATCGTCATGGTCTTCGGCGCCAAGGTCTCCATACTGATCGGAGGTGACAAAGACAATGGCTCCGAGTGCAAGCGTATGGTCATAACTACCGGCGACGCCCACCTGCAAGACAAAGTCGTATTTATTTGATGCGAGGTGTTTTGTAAGCGCGTAGGCAGTGGCCGTCATGCCCACGCCGGATATAAGAATCACGGTGCCGGACCTGCCCGAATTGCGTAAATACGCTGTAAAAGGAGCTACTTCAGCCTCGGTGGCGGCGACAATGAGCATCTTCATGCCGCAAATAAGCACTTTTTTGTCAAAACCATATAGTAACGCTAATTTTGCAGGCAAATAAGAAAAATGGTATATCTGACGCGTGTAGAGCATTTTAATGCTGCCCATAAACTGGAAAATAAAACCTGGAGCCAGGAGAAGAATAAAGAGGTGTTTGGTAAATGCGCCAACGAAAACTGGCATGGGCATAACTATGAACTCCATGTGACCATAAAGGGTGTGCCGGATGCTGAGACAGGATTTATCTATAATGCTAAGTCGCTGGGAGACCTGATAAAAGACGTGATAGTAGAAAAAGTGGACCACCGCAACCTGAACCTGGACGTGCCATTTATGAAAGGGAAGTTTACCAGCGCGGAGAATTTTGCAATGGGGATATGGAACGAACTGAAACCGCATATTGAGAAAAGCAGCGTGCAACTGCACTGCGTGAAGCTGATAGAGACGCCGAAGATATACGTTGAATACTTTGGGTAAGGAGTAAGTTAAAAAGTGAAAAATATAAAGATTTAAGGCAGAAGGTGTGGCAAGGGGTGCAGGGGTGAACAGATAACAGCCAGACATTAATCTCAGATACATTGGCATACCATAAGAAAGAGTTTTACGACGAGGAAACGACCAGAAGGCTTAGGGATAGCTATCGGGCCACACTGGAAGCTATAGGCGAAGACCCGGAGCGGGAGGGGCTGCTGAAGACGCCTGAGCGCGTGGCCAAGGCGATGCAGTTCATAACACAGGGCTATAGTATGAACGCGGCTGATATACTTAACTCGGCTAAATTTCATGAGTCATACAGCGAGATGGTGCTGGTGAAGAATATTGAGCTTTATTCGCTGTGTGAGCATCATATGCTGCCATTTTTCGGCAAGGCGCATGTGGCCTACATACCTAACGGTGTGATAACCGGCCTGAGCAAAATAGCCCACGTGGTGGAATGTTTTGCGCGCAGGCTGCAGGTGCAGGAGCGCATGACGCACCAGATACTGGATGTGATACAGGAAACTCTGAACCCTCTGGGTGTGGGAGTGGTGATAGAGGCCCAGCATCTTTGCATGATGATGCGCGGTGTGCAGAAACAAAACAGTGTTACCACTACATCAGCTTTCAGCGGACAGTTTATGAAGAATGAGACAAGGGCAGAATTTTTGAAGCTGGTGTCGCATGATTTATCTTAAGTTCAAGTCAAAAGTTAAAAGTAGGAGGGGAAACTGAAAGCGGGAAAGGAAACGAGTGAGTAGGAGGAGGTGGGTGGTGATTGTAAAAATGACCTAAAAGATAATTTGAGTGATTTGTGTTAAAGGAATTTTAGATTACCTTTGCCACCCTTTAATGGTTGCGGGACGTAGCGCAGCCCGGTAGCGCACAAGGCTGGGGGTCTTGTGGTCGCTGGTTCGAATCCAGTCGTCCCGACGAAATGGCTTCATAGACTTAGGTTTATGGAGCCTTTTTATTTGTGTCTATTGCTTATCCAGTAAGCATTATAGGCGGTTACAGGCTCATTATTACCCTGCGGGTGTTCCACCCTGAAAAAGTAGATGTTTTTGCCTTTTGAGGTACAATGACAATGGCAACATTTGCAATAAGTTTGTTTTGTCCAACTTTACATCCGACATTCCTGATTATCGCAATACAATAGGTGGAGTAATACATTTTATTGCATAGTTGAAATTATGCAGTTCACCTCATCTTCTGTCTATTACTTGTAATTGCGTACCTTACATTGGTTTGTTTGCATCTTCTTGTTTCAGCATGTCCAAATCTAATCTGAATGTATATAGAAGAAATGGCTGAAAAATCAAGTATCACTGGCCAGGAAATGAGATTGCTCCTTGAAGAATTAAAAATTTCAAAAGAAGAGATACAGAAGAGAAATGATGAGCTGGTTATCGCCAATCAGATGCTTAATGAGCATAATGAGCAATTAAATCATTTACGCCTGTATGCAGAATCAATTGTAGCTACTATCCGTGAACCGATATTAGTGCTCAATTCAGAGTTGATCGTAATAAGCGCAAACCGGTCATTTTATACAATATTTCAAACCACAGAACGAGAAACAGAAGGTAAGCTTATTTTTGAATTGGGAAATAAGCAATGGGATATTCCCGCGTTGCGCAAACTATTAGAAGAGATTCTGCCGGAACACATCAGTATAGTTAACTATGAGGTCACCCACGATTTCCTGGTTTTAGGTGAGCGTATCATGCTATTAAACGCAAAGAAGATCATCAAAGAGCGTACCGAAGAGCAATCTATTCTTTTGGCTATTGAGGATATAACTGAAAAGCGGAAAATTGAAAAAGCTTTAATGTTCTTTACTGAAGAACTTGAAAGAAAAGTATCGCAAGGAACGATTTCCTTAAATGAAGCCAATATGGATTTGGTGCATTCAGACCAGAACTTGGAACAATATGCGTTTATTGCCTCGCATGACCTACAGGAGCCACTTCGGAAAATCAGGATATTTTCGGCTTTGTTGGAAACAAGGTATGGAAAAGACCTTCCTGAAAGTTGCAATGAACTTATAAGCCGCATCGCCATATCTGCGGAGCGGATGTCAATGCTTATTACTGGAGTGCTCAGTTTTTCTAAAATATTGCATGGGGAATTTGCTTTTGTGAAGACTGATCTTGATTCCATTTTAAGTAAAGTTCTTGAGGACTTTGATTTACTTATCACAGAAAAAAAAGCGACTGTTCTAAGGCAGCAATTACCCATAATTGACGCAATACCGATGCACATAAACCAGCTTTTTTATAACCTAATCAGCAATTCTCTCAAATTTTCCAGGAGCAATGTACCACCTGTTATCGAAATTACTACCAAAGTGCTTATGCCTGATGAAATTCTGAAACATGCTAACATGAATCCGCAAATAGCCTATTGTGAAATCAATTTCCGGGATAACGGGATTGGTTTTCAACAGCAATACTCTGATCAGATTTTTGATATTTTCAAACGATTACATAGCCTTGAACAATTTCCAGGAACTGGTATCGGTTTAGCACAGT
>CAYNGS010000421.1:0-3598 GCA_964396625.1 uncultured Flavipsychrobacter sp. | reverse complement strand
CGCACGAGATAAGGCAGAGCGAGAAGAAACACAGAAAAAAAAAACAAACATTGAACTTGTTATGTCTCATAAAATCATTTTAGGTGATAAATCGATTAAATATAAGCTCCAAATAAATTATATACAAGGGTCATCTAACTGTATTTTTTCAAAGGCCCCTTCTGTGTGCGTTTCAAAACGATCCCGCTCCGGCGCTACATTTTCTATTTGACACCGCACTATCCACTCCCGCCGTTTCTCGAAGCTGCTTTTCACGGGGTCTGTTTCGGCGAAAACCCACTCCCGGCTTGCTCAAAATTTTCTGTCATAACGCAAATGGCGTTTATCATAGTACTAAAAGCGTACTGTCATAAAACCTTGTTTTTTCCCGTTCAAAAATTTGCTGGACCTTTGTGTCTCGCCACTATTCATATATAAAAATATTTTACTATATTTCCGCGAATTCCGGGACAATCGATAGCAGAATATTGTAACCTGCCATCAAAAAAAATTCAACGGTAAACCTACTTCAGGACGAGGCAATCAGGAAATGTCGGGAAATGTGGGGTGATAATGGGGATTTCGATTAAAAGCAATATAAGCCACAGTAAAGGATTGTAGCCATTTTCATTTCCCCATTTCCCGCGAAAAAAAGTTTTTTAGCAACAAATAAGAAAATCAGTAGATTATCAAGCTCACGTAATCTCAGGTTCTGAAAATGTTACCCGAACCGGAAACAAATGGGAAATCGTTGATCAAACATTCCGTGAAATCTTTAAATCTGTGTATACCTGTGATTCAGACAAAGGGGGAGTTATCGGGAAATGTGAGGAAAACGAAAATAAGGCACCAGCCTGCGCAACCTAACACCAAATTAAAAACCACCAAATCAACAAAAATGAAACAATTACATCCAACACCAGGCACATGGCCCCACTATCAACCGATTAACCAATCAACCAATCAACCAAAACATCAGCTAATCAGCTAATTAGCTAATCAACTTTGGTTTTTCATTTTCACCATCGTAAGGATAGTCGCAATCGCAACAGTTTCACCCGTCTCATCGTAAACATCAACCAACCATTTCACGATACCCTTGGCAATATCCTCGGGCGTCCGTTTTTCCTGCGCGGTCTTTTCTTTTACGGTGAGTCTAACGCCTATGGTCATACCGGGGTATACAGGCTTTGTAAACCGGCACTCGTCTATACCGTAGTTCAGCAGCACGGGGCCTTTCTTGGCATCCACAAACAGTCCGGCGGCCTTTGAGAGCACAAAGTATCCGTGAGCTACCCGTCCGGTGAAGATGGTGCCTTCCAGCGAGGTAGTGTCCATGTGTGCGTAAAAGTTGTCGCCGCTTACATTGGCAAAGTTGGTTATGTCGGCCTCGGTAACGGTATGTTTGGCAGTGACCAGGGTTTCGCCTATTTCCAGCTCTTCAAAGTATTTTTTGAAGGGGTGCACATCCGTTTCATGCTGCTTGCCGCCCTGCTGGTACTGGTTTGTGATGCGCGTGATGGTTGTGGGCGAGCCCTGTAATGCCGTACGTTGCAGGTAATGTAGCACACCACGCTTGCCGCCCATTTCCTCGCCGCCCCCGGCCCTGCCGGGGCCGCCGTGTACCAACAGGGGCATCGGCGAACCGTGGCCAGTGCTTTCTTTGGCACAGTCGGCATTAAGTATCAGTATGCGGCCGTGCATGCTGGCCGTGCCAAGCACTATTTGTTTGGCTATGTCGTCGTCTGCAGTAACAACGGAGCTTACAAGTGAGCCCTTGCCCATGCGCGACAGTTCTATGGCCTCTTCGATGCCATAGTATGGAATGATGGTAGATACCGGTCCGAAAGCCTCCACGCTATGGCAATCGGTATTCTTGAACGGATCCGTATTCAGGAAGATGAGCGGAGGCAGGAAAGCGCCCTTCTCTTTATCGGCGCCCATCACCTCGAAGTGCTCCATGTCGCCTATCACTATGTTTTGCGATTTGGCCAGCAGTTGCACTTTTTCACGCACCTCGTTGCGTTGCGATATACCGGCAAGCGGACCCATGCGCACCTCCTTTATAGAGGGATCGCCTATTGTTGTTGTCTGCAGGCGCTTACCAAGTGCTATCTGCACATCCTCTACCCTGTCCACGGGTACTATGATGCGGCGGATCGCAGTACATTTTTGTCCGGCCTTCGTTGTCACCTCGCGCACCACTTCTTTTATGAAAATGTCGAACTCCGGCGTACCAGGACAAACATCCGGCCCGAGTATACAGCAGTTCAGCGAGTCTGCCTCCATATTAAAAGGTACCGCTTCCGACAATATTCGCGGATGCGCCTTCAGCATCCGGCCAGTAGTGGCCGATCCGGTAAACGTCACAACATCCTGTGTTTCAATACTGTCGAGTATTCCTCGCGCAGAACCGCAGATCAGTTGCAGCGACCCCTCCGGCAATATGCCCGACTTGATGATCTCTTCAAAAACCGCCTCTGTGAGGTAAGATGTAAGCGTGGCAGGCTTCACTATAGCAGGCACACCGGCAAGCAGGTTTACCGCTATCTTCTCCAGCATACCCCACACAGGGAAATTGAAAGCGTTGATATGAATGGCAACCCCCTCGCGCGGCACCATGATATGCTGGCCGATGAAGGTATTGCCTTTTGAGAGCTTCGCCGTGTCGCCATCTACATAAAAGCGCTCATCCGGAAACTGGCGTCGGAGGCTGGCATTGGCAAACAGATTACCTATACCGCCTTCGATATCTACCCATGAATCGACACGGGTAGCGCCGGTATAGGCGCTGATGGTATAAAAGTATTCTTTGCGCTCCAGCAAGTACATGGCCAGCGCCTTAAGCATACGGCCACGCTCATGAAACGTGAGTTTGCGCAATGCAGGACCGCCTATTTTGCGGGCATATTGCATCATATCACCGAAATCAAGGCCATCGCTGCTGGCAGTATAAATAGCGGCACCGGTAATAGCGTTATGCAGGGTTTCACCCGTCTTTGCACCGGCAACCCACTTGCCCTCAGCATAGTTTTTCAGTTGAGTAAGAGACATACAAAGTCGAAAATTAAAAGTCAGATCGAAAAGATGCAAGTTAAAGATTTACGAGGGATTTTGTCACGCAACAAAGGGTTTCCTGCTCGTATGCATTACCGCAGAAATGAAAATCTTTGTTTCCTGAATTTCAAAGATCACTACATAGGGAAAGGACGGCAATTTAACGTCCCTGAATTTATCCGCAGGGTTGGTAGAGATATAACTATAAAACTGTGGATTGCTTCTTATCTTTTTAAATGTATCGAACAACTCTGCGGAAAAACGGTCGGCAAGCTAGGGATTTATGTTATCGTAATAATCTACAGCTGCAATAATATCACCGTCTGCGTTTTCGCTGATAAGCAGATCATATGCCATTTTTCTGCCTGTGCTTTTTTATTCGCTCCGTTGATTCTTCAATTGTGTATGTTTTTGACTTGCCCGACAGGTACTCGGCACTTCTTTCTCTTAGCATGCCTAGCGTCTGTTCATCATAAACAGGAGTTTTGTAGTCATTATTTTCAGCTAACAACAACAATTGGAATACCTTTTCCTCGTCGGCATGGTCAATTATGCCATGTAA
>CAYNGS010000420.1:0-3599 GCA_964396625.1 uncultured Flavipsychrobacter sp. | reverse complement strand
TAACAGAAACGAGCATAATGTTCATGATTCCGATACCACCCACCAGCAGAGAAATGCTGGCGATACATGCCAGGAGTATGGTCATAACATTGGAAATTGATTCAAAAGTATTGGCGATATCTGCCTGGGAACGTACAGTAAAATCGTCCTGGTCCGCCGGGGTTAGCTTATGCTGTATCCTTAATAAGGTGCTTACTTGATTTTTTACATTCTCTATATCTTTTTCTGATGTTGCCGAAACAAGGATCGAGTTTAAATAAAGCGTTGACAGCATTCTTTTCATAACTGTAGAGAACGGAGCAATAATGACATCGTCCTGATCCTGTCCGAAAGTATTTTGCCCCTTTACCGCAAGCAGACCGATTACTTTGAAGGGGATGCTGTTGATACGGATAAATTTCCCAACCGGGTTTGCGCCTGCACCGAATAAGTTGGTTGATACGGTTTGCCCGATAACGCAAACTTTAGCTGCCGTATGCTCGTCTGTCGATGAGAAGGTATTTCCTAATGCAATTGTCAGATTTCTGATCGAAAAATATTGATTCAATGCTCCTGTAACCATAGTATGCCAGTTTTGATTTCCGGCTATTACCTGCGAAGACTTTGTAACCACCGGTGTAACATCGGTAACAAACTCACATTTGGCGGCAATAGCATCGGCATCTTTTCTCGTGAGTGTAGAATAAGAGCCTGCGCCCATTCGTACACCTCCCGAGTTTACTGATCCGGGGTAAATCATAACGGAATTAATCCCCAGACTTGCCATTGAAGCTTGAATATTCTGTTTAGATCCCTGCCCTATAGCGAGCATTGCAATAACAGAAGCAACACCAATGATAATACCGAGCATAGTAAGTAATACCCTGAGCTTGTTTTTAGCCAGCGACCGGTAAGCGATTCTCAAAATGTTTACTATTCTCATGTTAATATATCATTCTGATCCAGAATTGGCAACTTGGGTATTTCATCCTTAGCAATTTTTCTGTCTTTAACTACCACGTTGGAAATTATCTGTCCGTCCCTGAATAAAATATTGCTTGTTGCAAACTGTGCAATATCAGTTTCGTGAGTAACCATAACAATCGTAATTCCTTTATCGTTTAACTCTTGAAATATTTGCATAATCTCATAACTGGAGCGGGTATCGAGATTACCTGTAGGCTCATCGGCCATAATGACAAGTGGATTATTTACCAGTGATCTGGCAATGGCTACTCGTTGCTGCTGGCCTCCTGATAACTGATTAGGCATATGGTCAGCCCGTTCAGCAAGGCCAACGGATTTAAGTGCCGCTAAAGCTCTTTCTTTTCTTTCCTTAGCGTTAACTGTACTATTATAGAGCATTGGCAACTCCACATTTTCTATAGCTGATGTCCGGGCGAGGATATTGAAAGACTGAAAAATAAAGCCTATTTTCTTATTTCTCAATTCTGCCAACTGATCTTTGTCAAGCTTAAAAACATCTACACCGTCTAAATAATATTCACCTTTTGCCGGATGATAATCAAGACATCCTATAATATTCATAAACGTTGACTTCCCGGAACCACTCGGACCCATTATCGCTACAAACGACCCTTTCTCAATGACAAGCGAAACACCTCTCAGGGCATTCACTACCATATCCCCCAACTTGTAGGTTTTAACCATGTCTTTAACCGATATCAATGGCGTACCCATTATCTTGTTGATTTTCTTGGTGGCATCTTGGGCATGAATGGATTGTTTGCAGTTGGTGTAGTTGTTTTTGCTGAAGTAGCTCCTATTCCCGTAACGATTTCATCCCCCTTTTGAATGTTTCCTGATATCTCAATGTATGTACCATCAAAAAGACCTGTTTTTACCAATTCGGGACTAAGCACATTATTTCGCTTCACCCATATATAAAGCATGGTGCCTTGCTTGGGTATTTCATTTCCCGCCACTTTTAAAGTTTGTACCTGTTGGTTCAGGGAATCTGGAAACTTTATATGGGTAAGGTAATCGGGTGGTGGATTAAAATGAATCGCATTAGCTAGTACCTTTAATACACTATCGTGGTGGTCAGTTTGGATTGTTGTGGTTGCAGTAAGTCCCGGCAATAATTTTAAGTCAGGGTTGGCAACATTAATGACTACGATATAGTTGTTTACATTCTGTACCATTACCGGTTGCAGTCTGACCTGAGCTACAAACCCTTTAAATACTTCATAGGGAAATGCATCAACGGTAAAGATAGCTTTCTGTCCGTCTTTCACCTGCCCGATATCAGCTTCATCTACATCAGCCAGTACCTGCATTAATTTCAGATCATTGGCAATAGTAAATAGCGTTACAGCATTGAAGCTGGAAATAACTGTTTGGCCTACATCTACATTCCGGGAAATTACTGTGCCGTTGATCGGCGCTTTAATAGTGCAATACCTGAGGTTGGTCTTCTCATGATCTAGTGTGGCAATTGCCGCCTGGAGGTCAGCCTTGGCTGCGCCATAATTACCAATAGCAATATCATAATCATTTTTCGATGCAACTTTTGAATGAAACAAAGTATCTATACGGATAAACTGACTTTTAGTTAAGGATACCTGGACATTTGCCTTTGCTACCGCGGCAGCTGCATCACGCACAGTTGCATACAGTAACGTAGTATCCAGCAACGCTATTAACTGGCCTTTCTTTACTACAGAATCAAAATCTACAAATAACTTAGCCACTATCCCAGAAACCTGGGCACCTACCTGTACAGTAGTAACGGCATTCAGTGAGCCGGTAGCTGTTATGTTAACGGATACGCTGCCGTTCTCTATTTTTGCAGTTTTCCATTCGGGAACCTTGTATTTATTTGCAGAAAAAAGATAATAAGCTACAATGCCAAGGATAAGAAGAGTAACGGATATAATTATAATTGCCTTTTTCATTTTTATTGCGTTAAAGGGATTCCAGTATAAAAATCGACCACCTTTGTTTTAAAGATGTATTCATATTTTGCCTGTAGATTAGCAAGAGCAGCCTTATAATAATTATTTTCTTCGATCAGGAAGTTAGTAACGTTCACCAATCCTACATTCATTTTGATCCGCATGTCGTTATATGACTTTGTTTCAGCGTGTAACTGTTCCCCGGTAGCCATAAAATTGTTGTAAGCTGCAAGCTGGTCGGTATATGCCTGCTCAATGTTTTTACGTAATTGATTTTTTACAGCCTGCTCATTGAGCCTAGCAGATTCAACTCCGATCTTAGACAAACGGATGTTATTGTTCGCTTTAAAATTGTTAAATATGGGGACGGATAGGTTTAATGAAACAAGTTGGCTGAAGTTGTCTTTAAATTGATTGAAAAACGGGTAGTGTTGCGTATTGCTTGTAGTTACAGGCACCGGACCTACAACATTTTCAGAAGGGTTGTTCTGTAGATAACCTATTGTCTCATTTTGATATATTGTCTGGTAGCTTACGCGGGACAAGGCACTATAGTATGCTGTGCCCAGGCTTCCATTCAGACTTAGTGAAGGGATTATGGCTGCTTTACTAACTAGCAAGTCAACTCCGGCAGCGTTTGTTTTCATTGCCGCACTTTTTACCTCAGGAAAGGACTGTTCTGCCAGCCTGTATATTTCTGCG
>CAYNGS010000419.1:0-3607 GCA_964396625.1 uncultured Flavipsychrobacter sp. | reverse complement strand
GGAAGGGCGAACTGTACGCCTCCTGGGGTTATAATACCGAATGGTATACACGAAGCAATGTGAAAGTGGATAAACCCTCACTTGGCAACAACTACACATTAGAAAACATCAAAGGGCAGGATCATCGGGGCTGGGACGAAGGTTTGTTTACCAAGGCGCTTACTATTCCCCAATATAATTACAGGCTCGTTTATATGTTCAATGCTGAAAAAGGTTTTGGCATTGAAATCAATTTCGACCATACCAAGTACATCATTACCGACGGACAAACCATTCATGCAAAGGGTACCCGCAACCATGCGCCATTGGATTCAAACGTTGTCTTTTCAGGTGAAAAGGGTTTTTACTATTATCTCAATAATGGAGCCAATTTCTTCCTGTTCAATATTGTAAAGCGATTAGGGCTATATCATACACGTGATAACAATTTTCGTCTTGACCTGACCGGAAAGGCCGGTATCGGGCCGGTGATACCCCATGTTGAGAACAGCTTTTTCGGTGATCGCAATGACCCCCATTTTCAGTTTGGGGGATGGAATACAGGCTTGGAAACGGCCCTGCGGGCAACAGTGGCACGGTATGTTTTTATTGAGTTTTCGCAAAAAGTGGATTATGCGCGCTATAGTGGCCTGAAAATATACGAGGGTACCGCACACCAGAATTTCGGCACCTACGAGCTAATACTCAGTGGTGGAATCATCATACCCACCACAAAACACAACCCGATGTTTGAAGCCGCGCCACGCCCGACAGCAAAAGCGCAGTAAAATGTACAGACTGTATCGCACGTCGGGATTTTACTCTGCATAACTCAGATCAAGTTGCGTAACTATTTGATTTTTAGCCATATTTTGAATTAATGTTATCTTTATTGTGAATTAACTTTATCTTTGTGAAAACGCCCCTTTTTCATGAAGAGTATCTACATTCTGCTATCGCTGATATTGGGTTCTAATTTATCTTTTGCACAGGCCACAGAAGATTATGCGGTGGAATTGACTGCAACCACACAAACCGCCCCTCCGCAAATTACGCTGAAGTGGAAATTGCTTACGGTTGATACGCCTAATTACTACATCTGGAAAAAGGCAAAGACTGCTACCTCGTGGGGTTCACCAATCGCCATATTGACCGCATCAGACAGCCAATACATAGATGCCGCTGTAGTTGTGGATTCGGCATATGAATACCAGGTTTGGGCCGAAGGCACTGTGCTGACATCGTCCGGTTATATTTATGCCGGCATAAAAAGTCCGGCCATGCATAACAAGGGCATCTTATTATTAATGGTCGATAGTACGTTTACCGATTCGTGTGCTTCTGCACTAAAAACGATGATGCACGATCTGTGGGCCGATGGCTGGCAATTGATCAGGCACGACTTTCCGCGCACGGCAGCAGATACGACGATACAAGCAGTGATAGCGCACGATTACGCAACCCACACAAACGTTAAGGCGATTCAAATAGTGGGGCATCTGGCAGTGCCTTATAGCGCAGATTTTAATGCGGCCGGGTATTATCCTCCTGATGGTCATGTACCCTACCATGACGGAGCGTGGCCGTCTGACATTTATTATTCCTGTCTTGCAGGGCCGTGGACCGACGTCGCCGTGAATGATGTATCGGGGAGCTATGCGCCAAACTGGAACATACCCGGCGATGGTAAGTGGGACCAGATAATTATTCCATCGCCCGCTGTGTTGCAGGTGAGCCGCGTTGATTTCAACGATATGATCTCTTTTTCAGGGAGTGAAGCTGATCTTATGAACAGCTACCTGGCGAAAGACCACACGTATAAAATGGACTCCCTGGCAGTGATCCATAGGGCGCTCATCAGCGATAATTTTGGACCATTCAATGGCGAGGCGTTCGCCGCTAATGGCTTTCGCAATTTTCCACCATTGGTAGGCCGCGACAGCGTCGCTGCCCTTCCTTTTATCTCTACGTTGGCTGCCTCTTCATACCAATGGGCATACGGATGCGGTGGTGGCTCATTTACCAGTGCAGGTGGCATCGGGTCATCAACGGATTTTGTGGGCACCCCCGTAAATGCAATTTTTACCATGTTATTTGGCAGCTATTTTGGCGACTGGAATGTGCAGGACAATTTTTTGCGCGCGCCACTATGTGCAAATCCGCCCGCACTGACCAATTGCTGGGCGGGCAGGCCTAACTGGTTTGTGCACCATATGGCACTCGGTGAAAATATTGGCTACTCTGCACTGCTGTCGCAAAACAACGATGGGCTGCTCTATCAGCCCGGAGGCTACGGCAATCAATTCATACATGTGGCACTGATGGGTGATCTTTCGTTGCGCACGGATTATATTAAACCACCATCAAATCTTGTCGTAACAACGGCACCACATAACGGGGCAGTGCTCACCTGGACTGCCTCCCCGGATCCGGGAGTAATAGGTTATTACGTTTATCGTGCCGATAGTTTGTATGGCTTCTTCAAGCGATTGAATACGCCTATGCTTACAGTGCTGACCTACCACGACGATACCGGCATAGACGGTAGTAAGTATTACGAGGTGCGCCCCGTAAAACTACAGTCCACACCGTCCGGTGGTTATTACAATCTTGGCATTGGCATCACGGATACACCGATGTACGTGACCTATCCGCACCCAGCTTTGCAGGTTGCGGAGGTGGCGCCGACAGTTAGCGTGTCATTGTTCCCTAACCCGGCGCAGAATTATCTGACCGTTACCATAAATACCACTGCTTCGAGCGCAGCGCAACTTTTTGTAATTAATGAGCAGGGGCAAAGCTTTGACATGGCTGCAAAACAGCTAAGTGCCGGTGACAACCGCTATTCGTTGAAAGTTACCAACTTCGCGCCTGGAGTTTACTCCATCGTAGTGAGGACCGGGAATAATTCTGTAGTGAAGAAATGGGTGAAGCTGTAAGCACATTAATGTGCATCTACCAGGGAGGGTTGTATTGACCTCAGTTCCTTTAAGAGCTCTGGGGGATTGTCCGGACTAATTATGATCCTTTTTCCGTTTGTTTTGTCTAGGATCACGTAGTTTTTGCGCTGGGTGCAGTATAATTTCATGCGGCCATATTTTTTGTTGTAGAACGAGCCCATATATCCAAATGAGCCGCCGTTGCCAAACGTTCTGATACTGCCTATCATTTCACCATCGCGGTCTGTTTGCACCGCCTTTATTTCTGAAAAAGCGATCTTCACCGGGTTTATAGTTCGGTCTATAGTAATGCCGGTATTGTCTACAAGTATCGAATTTGTTTTCAAAAGAAAGGTTGCAATTAGCAGGCCTAAAACAATAGCAGACCCCAGGAATAGCAAAAGCACCGGTACGCCTCCGTCTCCTGATCTTCTGAGTGCGAAATAACCCAGTACTAATCCCACCGCGGATACACTGGCAGTGATGACAACCGAGGTCTGATCAAGTGAGGATGAGAATTTTTTCATTGTTTTATTCTTTAGTAAGCTATTTTACCTCTTTGACAAACTTGATGATATCATGCGCAAGCCCCGCGTCCAACGGTAGTTTTGTGTTTGAATACGTCGCAAAATTGGCCGTACGTTCCTCTGGTCCCTGTTTTAGTACATGGCTTACACCTTTCTCCATTT
>CAYNGS010000418.1:0-3612 GCA_964396625.1 uncultured Flavipsychrobacter sp. | reverse complement strand
GATCTCATACACTTTCAGCCAGAAACACCTTCCTTTCTCCGTAAAGAACATAAGGGTGTGATGGGTGGAGGCTACGAAAAGGTGCTCAATATAATCTTCGTCACGCGTTCTGCCCGCCATCGACCCACGGCCGCCACGACGCTGTGCGCGGTATTCGGCAGTAGATGTGCGCTTGATGTAGCCGAGATGAGATACGGTTATTACCACGTCTTCCTTCTCTATCAGGTCCTCTATACGCATTTCATCGGCCAGGTATTGGATCTCACTCTTGCGCTCATCGCCAAATTTCTTCTGAACGTCGGTAAGTTCGTCTTTTATGATCTGGTAACGCATTCCTTCGTTGGCCAGAATTTCCTCCAGGTGGGCGATCAGTTTCATAAGTTCGGCATGTTCTTCACGTATCTTCTCGATCTCCATACCGGTAAGGCGCTGCAGTCGCAACTCCAGTACTGCCTTGGCCTGTATCTCCGACATTCCGAACTGGGTGATCAATCCGTCTTTGGCAATATCGGGTGTAGCCGAACTGCGTATCAGCGCAATCACCTCATCGAGGTGGTCGAGAGCGATGATATAACCCTCAAGTATATGGGCGCGCTTCCTGGCTTCGTTAAGCTCGTATTTTGTACGCCGTACCACCACCTCGTGACGGAATATGACGAACTCAGAGATCAGGTCTTTCAGGTTCAGCGTACGCGGGCGGCCATTCACCAGCGCTACATTGTTGATACCATAGGAGGTCTGCAGTTCGCTGTATTTATACAGTTGATTGATGATGACCTGCGCCACAGCGTCTCTCCTGAGCTCAACCACTATACGTGTGCCTTCTTTATTCGATTCATTACCAACATGGGTAATGCCTTCAATGATCTTATTGTTCACCAGCGCGCCTATCTTCTCGGTGAGCGCATCTCGGCTTACCTGGTAGGGCACCTCTGTGATAACGATCATTTCCTTGCCGCTCTTCATGGTCTCTACCGTCAGCCTGCCACGCAGCACTACCCTGCCCCTGCCGGTGAGCATACCCTGCTTGATGCCCTCGATACCGTGAATTATACCCCCGGTCGGGAAGTCTGGCGCCTTCACAAACTTCATCAATTCCTCTATGGTAATGTCGCGGTTATCTATATATGCAAGGCAACCGTCTATAACCTCTGTCAGATTATGCGGCATCATATTGGTGGCCATACCTACAGCGATGCCCGAAGAACCATTCACCAGTAACTGCGGGATACGCGCAGGCAGCACTGAAGGCTCCTGTAACGAATCATCAAAGTTTAGTGTAAAATCGACTGTGTCTTTCTCAAGGTCTTCCATCATCGCCTCGCCCAGTTTCTGCATACGCGCTTCTGTGTAACGCATTGCAGCCGGGTTATCACCGTCCTGGCTTCCGTAGTTTCCCTGTCCGTCAACCATCATGTAGCGCATGCTCCAGGGCTGCGCCATACGCACCATAGCATCATACACTGCGGTATCGCCATGCGGATGGTACTTACCCAGCACCTCACCCACGATACGCGCACACTTTTTATACGGTTTATTGTAAGTATTACCCAACTCATGCATGGCAAACAGTACCCTGCGATGCACCGGCTTAAGTCCGTCGCGAACATCGGGCAAAGCACGCCCCACAATCACCGACATAGAGTAATCTATGTAAGCGGTTTTCATTTGTTCTTCTATATTGATCTGAATGATCTTATTGGGTTCGTCAGGAGTTTGCTGGGGCAATAAATCTTCGTTGTTTTGATCCATATTTTCGCATTAAAAAAAGATGTGCAAATATAGCGTTTTAAGGTGGTATTGCCGCCTACGTTTCAAGTATTCAATACGTTAATTTCCGGCTATGTGAACAACTATGTGAATAATACTCAGAACATCGAAAACTAATATAAATTCAACCCATTAAACATGTCAATTATGCTAATTTAAATTAATTAATACGATCTGACATAAATCATAATATAAGAACGGAATCAAGCCAAAATTTGCGTTTATAGTGGTATAGTCAGTCAATAGATCATTTGCCCGACCTTCGTATAGCAATGAGCGTGGTTAAAAAGACATTTCCAGTGACCGGCATGACGTGCGCATCATGCGCCAATTCCGTTGAAAAAACACTGGGCTCGCAAAAAGGAGTCACGCAGGCGTCGGTAAACCTCAGCAATGCGACTGTCCTGCTATCTTATGACCAGGACAATGCCAACCTTCCCAATATTAAAAGAGCAGTACAGTCTACCGGCTATGATATAATGATCGAAAATGACGCAGCACAACCCGGTAAACTGGAAGAGATCGGTCGGAAATACTACACTTCCCTGCGGCGAAAGACTATACTCGCTATCGCATTTTCGCTGCCGCTGCTGATCATAGCTATGTTTGAGGTAAACCTCCCCGGAGGCAATTATATTATGTGGGCTTTGGCCACTCCGGTTGTTGTCATATTCGGCCGGCAATTTTTCGTAGGTGCATGGAAGCAGGCCCGGCACCGGTCGGCAAACATGGACACGCTGGTGGCGCTAAGTACGGGGATAGCGTATTTATTCAGCGTATTTAACACATTGTATCCGCAATTCTGGACAAGCAGGGGCGTTCAACCCGGCATATATTTTGAAGCATCGGCGGTTGTTATCGCGTTCATTCTGCTGGGCAAACTGTTGGAGGAGCGCGCTAAGTCAAATACTTCGTCGGCAATAAAAAAACTGATGGGCCTGCAGCCGGCCACAGTTACACGGATAAGTGCAGACCGAGAGGAAGTGATCTCTGTTTCCGCAGTAGAAGTAGCCGATGTACTGTTGGCAAAGCCAGGCGATAAGATTGCCGTGGACGGCATTGTCATTTCGGGCAGCTCTTATGTAGATGAAAGCATGATATCCGGCGAGCCGGTGCCCGTGGAAAAAATTACCGGGACAAAAGTTTTTGCGGGTACAATTAATCAAAAAGGAAGTTTTCAGTTCAGGGCTGAAAAGGTGGGTGGCGACACGCTGCTGGCCAACATCATAAAGATGGTGCAGGAAGCACAGGGCAGCAAGGCCCCGGTGCAGAAACTCGTGGATAAAATAGCAGGAATATTTGTGCCTGTGGTTATATCCGTTGCGGTGATAAGCCTTGTAGTATGGGTTCTGGCAGGAGGGGTAAACGGTTTCACTCACGGCTTGCTGGCTATGATAACGGTGCTTGTTGTGGCTTGTCCGTGCGCGCTGGGCCTCGCAACGCCCACTGCTATAATGGTTGGCGTGGGGAAGGGTGCCGAGAACGGCATACTGATAAAGGATGCAGAGAGCCTTGAAACTGCCCATAAAGTGAACGCGATCGTGCTCGATAAAACGGGAACCATCACCGAAGGACACCCTGAAGTAAGTGAGATTAAATGGAAAGACGGTGTTGATACGAAAAAGCTCTCGTCGGTGCTTTATAGCATGGAGGCAATGTCGGAACATCCGCTGGCGACGGCCGTAACGGCATATTTCAGGCGCAACGGCACCGAAGCGGTTACCGTGAATTCATTCAGCAGCATCACCGGCGGTGGTGTCACAGCCCTCTATGGCGGAACGATTTTTTTTGCAGGCAGCACTAAACTGGTGAAGTCTATGAATATCGCAATTCCATCCGATC